>DATFFY010000376.1:0-2018 GCA_035249805.1 Acidimicrobiales bacterium
GGCGTGGGCGCTGCGCTCGCGATGGCGGGCGCCGCCGTGGCCGCCCGCTACCTGGCCCGGGCGTCCGACGCCGGCCTCGCCCACGACCACGCACACGGCCACGAGGAGCACGCCCCCGACGGGCACGGGCACCACCACGACTGAGGGCGGGTGAGTCCGGCGAACTCGCGACGCCTCGCGCACACATGTGTACGGCCTCCGTCGCGAGTTCGGGCGGTGGCCCCTCCAGTCGTCGCTACGGGCCGGCGGGGTTCGGGAGGCCGGCGGCGAGCAGCAGGGCCTGGATGCCGGGGAGGACCTCCTCCTGGTCCTGGAGCGTGCCCTCGCCCTCGCCGGTCACGCACGAGCCCGGGTCGTACCCGGTGAGCACGACGATGACGAGCACGCCCTCGCGCACGCCCGCCCACTGGATCGTGCGCTCGGTGTCGGGCGCGCCCTCGGCGCCACCGGAGAAGCCGTAGCGGCGGGCCGGCCCGTCGGGCAGGTCGAGGGCCTCGATCGGCTCCGCGACGACGCGGTAGGCCTCGCCGCAGCCGGCCTTGCGGTCGGTGACGAAGTCGGACACGAACTGCGAGGCGTGCGCGTTGAGGTTGAAGTCGGCAGGCGCGGAGAACCGGAACAGCTCGATGATCCCGTGGCGGCCGTCCTCGTGCTCGTAGCAGAGCGTGGGGTCGTCGCCCTCGCAGGGACCCAGCTCCCAACCCCCGCCGAGCGGGACCTTCCCGACTGCGTGCCACCAGTCGAAGTCCGTCGGCATCGCCGGCAGCGTCGTGGTCGTGGACGCGGTGGTCGACGGCGGGGCGGCCTCGTCGTCGTCCCCGCAGGCGACGAGCAGGACCAGCGGGGCGAGCAGGACCAGGGCGGCGGGTCGGCGGAGGCGTCGGTGCACCGCTGCATCGAACCAAAACGACCAGAACGCAGGTGGGATGCCGCCCGCCGGCACCCCACCTGCGCTCTGGCTCTCGACCCAGAGGCCGTGATTTGACGGGTTCAACCGCTCAGGGGGGTCGCGCGGGTGACACGAGTGCGGGATTTCTCTCCCCAGGCGGCGGAGCGCAACAACACCACGGATCTGTTGCACTGTGGCATGCTGCCGGTGTGACCACGGCGACGAGCGTCCTGCGGGACCTCCCGGGCCTGGCCGCGGGCATCCCGGCGCCGCCCGAGTCGCTCGATCCCGTGCTCGACGCGGCGTCGACCTGCTTCGCCCGCCACGGCGTCCGCCGCACCTCCGTCCAGGACATCGCGCGGGAGCTCGGCGTCGATCGCACGACCGTGTACCGCCAGGCCGGCAACGTCGAGCGCATCATGCGGCTGCTCATGGCGCGGGAGCTCCACCGCCTCCTCGAGGCGCTGCCCGCGAGCCTCCTCGAGCTGCAGGGCCCGGCCGTGATCGTCGACGTGCTCGCCACCGTCGTCGCCTACGGCCGCAACCACCCGGTGCTGGCGAAGGTGCTGGCCGACGAGCCGGAGGTCATCGGCCCGTTCCTCGTGACCGACGCCCCGGTCCTGCTCGACCAGATCGGGGACCTGATCGCGCCGGTCCTCCAGGCCGCGATGGACGCGGGCGAGCTCGCCCCCCGCGACCCCCACGCGGTGGCCCACCTGCTCGTGCGCCTCTGCCTCTCGCTCCTGCTCGCGCCACCCCCCGGGGATCCGGCCGAGGTGCTCGCCGAGCTCCTCGTCCCCGCCCTGGCTCCACCCGCCGAGGAGACGCCATGACCGCAGTGCTGCACGACGACCTGACCCTGGCGCCGGAGGAGGTGGACGACGCCATCGTCGTCGACGTGGGCCGGGTCGGTCCGCAGGACCTGGCCCGACTCGTCGAGATCGTCACGGTGCTCGCCCGCCGAGGCGTCGTCACGGTGGCCCGCACGGGCGGCACCTTCGTGCTGCACCCGCGCCAACAGCCGCCCCGCGCGCTCGCGGTGGCGCTGCGCCGGAGCTTCGCCGACCTCGGCCCGACGTTCATCAAGCTCGGCCAGCTGATCGCGTCGAGCCCGGGCCTGTTCCCGGCG
>DATFFY010000377.1:0-3888 GCA_035249805.1 Acidimicrobiales bacterium
TCGCCTTCAGCGCGTTGACCTCCCCCGCCACGCTGGCCCGCTGCTGGCGGACCTTGGCCCGCTCAGCCGACGGGTCGGTGCCGGACCGCTCCGCGGCGGCGATCGTCGGGCCCACCACGAGGGCGGCGACGAAGAGGGCGCCGACGCCCCTGGTCCACGCTCGCGTGGATGGCACCCGGAATCGCACGACCCTCCGCAACCTCACCGAGCTCGACCGACGGGGACAACAGGAACCTCATGGTCCACCACGGCCCCACAAACCACAAGAGGCACAGCGAACCGAAGAACGGCGCCCGCTCGGTTCGCCCGCGCGGGTGACATCGAACTGTAACAATGCCAACACCCCGAGTCACGTCACCCCCCTCGGAGCGGCGGTGCCAGACTCCGAGGCATGCCGCTCGTCCGCACCGAGATCGCCCACCGGGTGGCGACGGTGGTCCTCTCGGACCCCGAACGCCGCAACGCCCTCACGCTCCCCATGGTCACGGAGCTGGTCGACGCCTTCGACGAGCTCGAGGCCGATCCGAGCGTCGGGGCGGTGGTCATCACGGGCGACGGGGCGGCGTTCTGCGCCGGCGCCGACCTGTCCCATCTGTCCTCGTCGGCGGACGCGAGCCCCCAGACGGGCCTGCGATCCATCTACGAGGGGTTCCTGCGGGTCGGGCGGTCGACGCTGCCGACGCTCGCCGCGGTCAACGGCGCCGCCGTCGGCGCCGGGATGAACCTCGCGCTGGTCTGCGACGTCCGCCTGGCCGGGCACCGCGCCCGCTTCGACACCCGCTTCCTCCAGCTCGGCCTGCACCCGGGCGGGGGCCACACCTGGATGTTCCGGCGCATCGCCGGACCGCAGGCCGTGGCCGCGGCCGTGCTGTTCGGCGAGGTGCTCGACGGCGCGGAGGCCGAGCGCGTCGGCCTCGTGTGGCGCTGCGTGGCCGACGACGAGCTCCTGCCCGCCGCGCAGGTGATGGCCGAGCGGGCGGCGAGCGCGCCGCACGAGCTCGTGACCCGCACGAAGGCGACGATCGCGGACATGGCGACCGTCGCCGACCACGGCGCGGCGGTGGACCGCGAGCTCGAGCCGCAGGTGTGGTCCCTCGCGCAGCCGGCGTTCCGCGAGCGCGTCGCCGCGCTGCAGGCGAAGATCACCAGCAAGTAGCGCGCGTCAGCGCGCGGTCAGAGCCACTCCTTCACGAGGTCCTCGCCGCGCTCGTCCCACTCCTCCGCGGTCATCGCGTAGCGGACGTGGTCCTCCCAGACGCCGTTGATCTCGAGGTAGCGCTCGGCCACGCCCTCGTCGCGGATCGCGAGCTTCTCGACGACGCGCCGGCTGGCGTGGTTCCGGGGGATGATCGAGATCTGCACCCGGTGCAGGTGCAGGTCCTCGAAGGCCGACCGGCACATGCAGACGAGCGCCTCGGGCATGAGCCCTTCGCCGGCGTGGGCCTCGTCGATCCAGTAGCCGATGTAGGCGCTCTGGAACGGGCCCCGTTGCACGATCGACAGGTTGATCTCCCCCGCGAACCGATCCCCCAGGAAGATGCCGTAGGCGTAGCCCGTGCCGAGCTGGCGCTCCCGCTCGCGGGCGCCGCAGCGGATGGCGAACGCGTCGCGGCTCTCGACCGGGTCGGGCGCGCCCGCCACGCGCTTGGGCTCCCACACGAGCAGCCAGTCGGCGTTCCGACGGCGGACCTCCTGCCACGCCGCGAAGTCCTCGATCGTCAGCGGCCGCAGGGAGAGACGCCGCCCGAAGAGCATCCGGCCAAGGTAGCCCCGACCCGGCGCCGACGACCCGGGGACCGATCTCATCCCACCGGGAGGAGCTCGTCGAGCGCGACCAGCAGCCGGTCGACGTTCTCCGGGCGAGCCGTGTGGCCCATGCAGCCGATGCGCCACACCGAACCGGCGTGGACCCCGACCCCGCCGCCGATCTCGATCCCCCACGTGTCGAGGAGCGCGGTGCGGACCTCGACGTCGTCGGCGCCCTCGGGCACGCGCACCGTCGTCAGCTCGGGCAGGCGGTGCCCCTCCGCCGCGAACAGCTCGAGCCCGCGGGCCTCGAGCTCGTCCTGCAGTCGCGTCCCGCACGCCTCGTGCCGGGCGTGGGCGGCGTCGAGGCCCTCGTCGAGGAGCGCGCCGAGCCCGCCGTGCAGGGCCTGCACCATCGAGATCGGCGCGGTGTGGTGGTACGTGCGCCGGCCCGACGCGGGACCGGTGTAGGCGCCGATGAGCCGCAGGTCGAGGTACCAGCTCTGGCAGCGCTCGACGAAGCGCTCGCGGGCCCGCTCCCCCACCGTGAGGGGCGCGAGGCCCGGCGGCACGCCGAGGCACTTCTGCGTGCCCGCGTAGGCGACGTCGATGCCCCAGCCGTCCACGTCGACCTCGATCCCACCGAGGCTCGTGACGCAGTCGACGAGCAGCAGCGCGTCGCCCTTGCCCGCGCCGAGCGCAGCGACGTCGGAGCGGACACCCGTGGAGGTCTCGGCGTGCACCACGGCGATCACCTTCGGCGCCGGGTGCGCGGCCAGGACGCGGTCGGCGTCGACCGGCTGCCCCCACTCGTGCTCCACGGCCGTCACCTCGGCCCCGCACCGCGACGCGACCTCCACCATCCGCTGCCCGAAGAGCCCGTTCACGGCGACGACGACCGGGTCACCCGGGTCGACCACGTTCGCGAACGCGGCCTCCATCCCCGCCGAGCCCGTGCCGCTGATCGGCAGGGTCAGCGCGTTGGCGGTGCGGAAGACCGTGCGCAGCCGGTCGCAGACCTCGTCGAGGACCTCGAGGAACTCCGGGTCGAGGTGGCCGAGCATCGGCCGCGCCAACGCGGCCATCGCCTCCGGGTACGGGTTGCTCGGCCCCGGCCCCATCAGCAGCCGCTCGGGCCGATTCACGTGCGTGCGGCGAGGCTGTAGACGAGGCCGTCGAGGATGTCCGACTCGGACACCAGCAGCCCGTCGCTGCCCAGGGTGCGCAGCAGGGAGACCAGCACGCAGCAGCCGCCGACGATGACATCGGCCCGCGCCGGCTCGAGGCCGGGGTTGTGGAGACGGTCGGCGTGGGACTCCGTGGCGAGGGTGCGGAAGACGTCCTCCGCCGCCTCGCGGGTGAGGCGGAAGTGGTGGATCACGTCGCGGTCCCACTCGGCCAGCCCGATCTCGACCGCGGCGACCGTGGAGATCGTCCCGGCCACGCCGACGAGGGTGCGGGCCGCGCCGTACGCCTCCACCTCGCGGATCGCCTCGTCGAGGTGGTCGGTCGCCTCGGCGATCGCGTTCGACAGCTCCTCGGGTGCCGGCGGGTCCGTGTGCAGGTGCTTCTCCGTGATCCGCACGCACCCGATGTCGAGGGACCGGACGGCCTCCACCTCGGTGGTCCCGACGATGAGCTCCGTGGACCCGCCGCCGATGTCGACGACGAGGAACGGCCCCTCCGCGGGGTCGAGCTCGGCGGTCGCCCCGGCGAAGGACAGCGCGCCCTCCTCCTGCCCGCTGATGAGCTCGGGCCGGACCCCGACGATCTCCTCGGCGGCGTCGAAGAACTCGTCGGAGTTCGACGCGTCGCGGGCGGCCGAGGTCGCCGTGATGCGAAGGGCCTCGACGCCGTGCTGCTGGATCGACGTCTCGTACCGGCGGAGCACCTCGAGCGTGCGCTCGATGGCGGCAGGATCGAGCTTGCCGGTCGCGTCGACGCCCTGGCCGAGCCGGGTGATCGTGTTCTGCCGGTCGAGGGCCTCCCAGGAGCGGCCCTCGCCGCGGCTGATCAGGAGGCGGGTCGAGTTCGTGCCGCAGTCGATCGCGGCGTACGTGCGCATCCCCCGGAACCTATCCGGCCGCCTCGGCGAGGCGGTCGGCCACCCACCGGCCCACGGGGTCGTCGCCCCCGGCCAGG
>DATFFY010000378.1:0-2531 GCA_035249805.1 Acidimicrobiales bacterium
CACCCCGGTGGCCGGCAGCCGCTCGTGGTGGTGGAGGCGGCACCACGCGGCGGTTGGCGAGTGGGCGCCAAGCGCGCCCTCGACGTCGTCGTGGCCACCACCGCCCTGCTCGTGGTCGCCCCCGTGCTGCTCGCCCCGCTGCTGCTGGTGGCGATGGTGCTCGTCAAGCGGGACTCGCCCGGTCCCGCCCTGTTCCGCCAGCGCCGCGTGGGCCAGGACGGCGTGCCGTTCACGATCTTCAAGCTGCGGACGATGGTCGTCGACGCCGAGGCGCAGCGGGCCGAGCTGCTCGACCGCAACGAGGCCGACGGCCCGCTGTTCAAGCTGTCCGAGGACCCGAGGGTGACCCGCGTCGGGAGGGTGCTCCGCAAGCTGTCGATCGACGAGCTGCCCCAGCTGGTCAACGTGGTCCGCGGCCACATGAGCCTCGTCGGCCCGCGGCCCGCGCTTCCGGCCGAGGTGGACGGGTGGCCGCCCGAGCTGCACGACCGCCTCCGCGTGCGCCCCGGCATCACCGGCCTGTGGCAGGTCAGCGGGCGCAGCGACTGCAGCTTCGACGACTACGCCCGCTACGACCTGTACTACGTCGACAACTGGTCGCTCGCCACCGACCTCGCCATCCTGGTCCGCACGATCCCGATCGTCCTGTGGGGCAACGGCGCCCGCTGAGGTTCAGGCGAGTGAATGGGTCCGGCGCAATGCCTCCCGAGTGGATGAGTCCGGCATGTCGGACTGATCCACTCGACTCGACCGACGTCGGAGCTGCTCACTCGCACGTCGACGCCGGTCGCCCTCCGCGACCTGGACGTGAGCAGCTGGGTGCCGGATCCCGCTACGAGGCCCGACGGAGGAGGTCCAGACGAAGATCCCGGGTGTCGCGGACGACGGCGCACACCTCAGCCGGGTCTCCCTGGAGCTGCTCGTGGACGAACCTGAGCGTCTGCCAGCCCACGCGGGCCGCTTCGGCGTCACGTCGTCGGTCCACCGCCGCGGCCTCGACCCGGTCGTGCCACCGGCGCCCGTCTGCCTCGAGCACGAGCCTGGCGTCGGGGTAGGCGGCGTCCACGACGCCGATGATGCCGTTTCGGCCGGCGAGGGGGACCTGTCGCTGTGGTGCCGCCAGCCCGCCGGCGGCCAGGACATCGAAGAGGAGTCGCTCGAGCTGTGACGCAGGCGGGATGTAGCCATCACCTCGGGCGTCCAGGACGCTCGCGACCTTGCTCATCCCAGGCTTCCCCGGTCGTGCAACCTCGGCGAACACCCGCGTGATCTGCGCGAGCGTCGTCCGCTTGCTGGCGATGAGGTCGTCAGCGACCCGCCCGATCACCGCGGCGGGCTGGGTCGCGGCCAACTCGACCACAGCCCGGGCCGGCCGGCTCACCGGCAGCCCGCGCCACGAGGCAAGGTGCCACGGCTGCAGGTCGTCGATCTGGTGGACGAAGATCCCTGGGATGTCGTGGTGCCATCGATGGGGCACGGTCAGCTTGATCGGGTGCGCCGGCAGAGCCTCCGCTCCGTGGATCAGGCACGACGTCTCGTGCGTCAGTGCGCCCGGCGGGCCAACGGCCAGGACCGCCACCCAGAGCTCGTGCGTACGGGTGCGCTCGGTGCCGGTGATCGCGTAGACGCCGGGCAGCCGCTTCTCCCACGTGCCGCGTCGCAGTCGGTCCGAGATGGTCGAGGAGGGAAAACCGACTTGGATCGCCTGCTGCCAGGAGAAGGTGCCCGCCTGTCGACGGGCCACCAGTCCGAGCCGCGCGTCGCGTCCGTTCCGATCCATGCCGCATGGTCCCAGCCCCGTATGACAGGCCCGATTGCGCGAGTGAATGCGTCCGGACAGGCGCATCGTGAGTGAATAGGTCCGGCTCGCCGGACCTATTCACTCGGCCGGCGGCTCGCCGGACCTATTCACTCGCCAGATGTCTGCACCGGCGTCGGCGCCGAGCCCAGCAGGCGGTCGTAGACGCCGACGTAGGCCTCGGCCTGGTGGGGCCAGGCCAAGACGGTCTCGACGCGATGACGGGCGGCAGCGCCCATGGCCCGGCGGAGGGGCCCGTCGTCGAGGAGGGCGGCCACCGCGGCAGCGAAGGCGGGGACGTCGCCACCGCGGGCGTAGACCGCGCCGTCGCCGCCGGACACCATCGTCTCGGGGAGGTCGAAGGCGACCACCGGCAGGCCGAAGGCCATGTACTCCATGGTCTTGTTCATCGTGGAAACGTCGTTCAGGGGGCTCGGCGGGTCGGGGGAGAGGCCGACGTCGGCCGTGGAGAGGTAGCGGAAGAGCAGGTCGTCGGGGACCCGTCCCGGCAGGTCGACGAAGGCCTCGACACCGAGGGCACGGACGAGGTCGACGACGTCGGCCCGGGCGTCGCCGTCGCCGATGAGCGCGAACGTCGTGTCGGTGCGCCCGTGGCCGTGCACGAGCTCGGCGATCGCGCGGACCGCGAGGTCCACCCCGTCCTGCGGGCCCATCACGCCGAGGTAGGCCACGAGGTGCTCGCGCCCGCGGCGCAGGGCCGTGTCGGGCTCGC
>DATFFY010000379.1:0-4776 GCA_035249805.1 Acidimicrobiales bacterium
GCGCGCCAGGGTGCGGTCCCGACCGAGCGCCTCCAGCGCCTCGAACAGCGGAGGGCCGACGGCTCGACCCGTGGTGGCGACTCGCACCGGCGCCTGAGCCTTGCTGAGCTGCGGCTGGCCCTCGGCGTTGACCAGGCCCGCCTTGACCGCGGCGGCCTCGACCGCGGCCCGCACGCCGGCGGCGTCCCAGTCCCCCAGCGCCTCGAGCTCGCCGACCACGGCGTCGAGCATCTCGGCGGCCGGGCCCTTCATCGCCTTGTCCCACGAGGGCTGGTCGACCTCGAGGACGTCGTCGAGGAGGAAGGCGATCATCGGCTCGACCTCGGTGAGCAGGCGCACCCGCTCCTGCACGAGCGGTGCCAGCGGCTCCAGGACACCGGCGGCCGCGTCGCCCCGGGTGAGGAACGGGCGGGCCCGGGCCACGAAGTCGGCGGTGGGCAGCGCCCGGATGTGATCGGCGTTGAACGCCTGGAGCTTCTTCACGTCGAAGAAGGCCGGCGACGACGTGACCTCCGTGAGCCGGAACGCGGCGGTGAGCTCCTCGACGCCGAGGGGCGACTCGACCTCGCCCGGGCCGCCCCACCCGAGGAGGGCGAGGTAGTTGACCATGGCCTCGGGGAGGTAGCCGGCGTCCTTGAACTCCTGGACGCTGACGGAGTCCTTGCGCTTCGAGAGCTTCTTGCGCTGCTCGTTGACGAGCAGCGGCAGGTGGGCGAACACCTCCGGCCGCTCGAAGCCCAGCGCGTCGAGCAGCAGCAGGTACTTCGGGGTGCCAGGGATGTGGTCCTCGCCGCGCACGACGTGGGTGATGCCCATCGTGGCGTCGTCGTGGGCGTTGGACAGGAGGAAGACGGGCAGGCCGCTGGAACGGAGGAGGACGAAGTCCTCGATCGTCTTGTTCTCGAAGGTGACCTCGCCACGCACGACGTCGGTGAAGGAGACCTGGCCGGTGTCGGGGGCCAGGAAGCGCAGGGCCGTGTCGGGGCCACGGGCCAGGTCACGGTCGCGACAGAAGCCGTCGTAGCCGGGCGGGCCACCGCGCTCCTCGGCCCGGGCCTGGACGGCCTCGGACGTGCAGTCGCACCAGTAGGCCCGGCCGGCGGCCAGCAGCTGGAGGGCCGCGTCGGTGTGGGCGTCGAGATGGTCGGCCTGGAAGACGATGTCGCCGTCCCAGTCGAGCCCGAGCCACCGGAGCGTGTCGAGGATGTTGTCGACGAGGTCGGAGCGGGACCGCTCCCGGTCGGTGTCCTCGACCCGCAGCAGCATCTCGCCCCCGGTGCGGCGCGCCTCGAGCCAGTTGTAGAGCGCAGCACGCGCACTGCCGAGGTGCAGGTAGCCCGTCGGAGACGGCGCGAACCGGAAGCGCGAGGCCACCACAGGAGCCTAACGACGGGGTGCGGTCAGGCGGGGGTGGGGAGCTCGTCGAGGAGCGAGCGCCAGTCGGCGCGGTGGGCCTCGGCCACCTGCTGCGGGGTCATGCGCAGCGCGCGGTCCGACACGAGGTCGACGATGCGGCGCTGGTCGACGTAGTGGTGGTGGTGCGCCACCTCCTCGAACAGCGGCCGGCGCAGGGCCAGGAGACCCGGGGGGACCTCGAGGGCGAGGAATCCCCAGATGGTGAGCGCCACGGTGAGGTCGTGGACGATCGGGGCCCGCCCGAACAGCGAGGCCCGGCGCAGGGCCACCGCGCAGGCCCCGGCGAGCGCGTCGCGCTCGTGCTCGCCGCTCGCGAGGGTGAGCTTGCCCTCGAACTGGCGGGCGAGGAGGTACACGTAGCCCTGGTCGGGACCGGGCCGGCCCAGCTCCGGCCCGTCGGGTTGACCGTCGCGGAGCTCACCCGGCCGGTCGGCCAGCCACGGCTCGGGCCGCCGCGGCGGCGACTCGTAGGTCCGCAGCAGGCGGGTGCGGTCGACGGGGACGAACTCTGGCGCGGCCACCCCTCGAACCTACTTCGGGGCATGGAGGAGGCCCCACACGAGGGCGTCGATCAGGGCCTGCCACGACGCCTCGATGATGTTCGTGGACACGCCGATCGTGGTCCACGCCTGCTCGCCGTCGGTCGAGTCGAGGAGCACCCGCACGACGGCCCCGGTGGTGGCGACGCCGTCGAGGATGCGGACCCGGTAGTCGGTGAGCTGGATGTGATCGATGCCCGGGTACGGCCCCCGCAGGACGCCGCGCAGCGCCTGGTCGAGGGCGTTGACCGGGCCGTTCCCCTCGCCGACCGCGATGCGCCGGTCGTCGCCGACCCAGACCTTCACCGTGGCCTCGGTGTCGATCATCGCCCCGGCCCCGCCGTCGCGGTGGGTGGTGGTGGCGCGGTAGCCCTCGACCCGGAAGAAGTCCTGGTCCCAGCCGGCGGCCTGGCGCATGAGGAGCTCGAGGCTGGCGTCGGCCGCCTCGAAGACGAAGCCCTCGGCCTCGAGCCGCTTGAGGTCCTCGGTGAGCTGGCCGGCGGCCCGGTCGTCGAGCTCGACGCCGAGCTCCTTCGCCTTCATGGCCATGCCGGCGCGACCGCCGAGGTCCGACACGAGCACGCGGGTGTGGTTGCCGACCGAGCCGGGGTCCACGTGCTCGTAGGTGGCGCCACCGGCCTTGGCGAGGGCCGAGGAGTGCAACCCGCCCTTGTGGGCGAACGCCGACTGGCCCACGTACGGGTCGGCGGCGTGCGGTGGCAGGTTGACGAGCTCGGCCACGTGGCGGCTCACGGCCGTGAGGCGCTCCAGCCGGCCCTCGGGCAGGCACCGCACCCCGAGCTTGAGCTCGAGGTTGGGGATGCAGGTCATGAGGTTGGCGTTGCCGGTGCGCTCGCCGTAGCCGTTGATGGTGCCCTGCAGCTGGGTGGCCCCGCCGAGCACGGCGGCCACCGAGTTGGCCACCGCGCAGCCCGAGTCGTTCTGCGTGTGGATGCCGAGCGCCTGGTCCGCGCCGAAGTACGAGTGGACCTCGCCGGTGATGCGCTGCACCTCGTGCGGCAGCGAACCGCCGTTCGTGTCGCACAGCACGAGGCAGTCGGCGCCGCTGGTGGCGGCGGCCTCGAGGACGCGCAGGGCGTACTCGGCGTTGGCCTTGTAGCCGTCGAAGAAGTGCTCGGCGTCGAAGAACACCCGTAGCCCCGCGGCCTTCAGGAACTCCACGGACTCGGCGACCATCGCCACGCCCTCGTCGAGCGTGGTGCCCAGCGCCTCGATGACGTGGTAGTCCCACGACTTCCCGACGATGCACGCGGTCGACGTGCCGGCCCCGACGAGCGCGGCGAGGGTGGGGTCGACGTCGACCTTGCCGGCCGGCTTCCGGGTGGAGCCGAACGCCACGAGGGTGGCCGTCGACAGCGACAGCTCCGTGCGGGCCCGCCGGAAGAACTCCTCGTCCTTGGGGTTGGCCTGCGGGTAGCCGCCCTCGATCCAGGCGACGCCGAGCCAGTCGAGCTGCTCGGCCACCTTCAGCTTGTCCTCGACCGTGAGGGAGATCCCCTCGAACTGCGCCCCGTCGCGCAGCGTGGTGTCGAAGATGTCGATCGACGCGGGGAGGGCCGGGTCTACTGGCACAGCTCCACCCAGGTCTTGTACTTGTCCACCTGCCCGCGCACCACCCGCGCGTACTCCTCGCCGATGGCCCTCGTCATCGGGCCGGGCGTGGGGATGGGGCGGTCGTCGACGCTGTTGATGGCCGAGACCTCGGCCGCGGTGCCGACGACGAAGGCCTCGTCGGCCACGTAGAGGTCGCTGCGGGTGAGGTCGCCGAACACCACGTCGAACCCCAGGTCCTTGGCGATCTGGATCACGGCGTCCTGGGTGATGCCCTCGAGGGCGCCCGCGGACAGCGGTGGCGTGATCAGGCGGCCGCCGCGGGCCACGAAGAGGTTCTCGCCCGTGCACTCGGCCACGAGGCCGAGCTTGTTGAGCATGATCGCCTCGTCGTACCCGGCGTTGAGCGCCTCGACCTTGGCCAGGGACGAGTTCACGTAGTTGCCCGTGGTCTTGGACGCGGGCGGCATCGTGTTGTGGTCGTGCCGGGTCCAGCTGCTGACCTTCATGCGCACGCCCTTGGTGAGGGCGTCGTCGCCGAGGTAGGCGCCCCACGGCCAGCAGGCGATCGAGACGTCGACGGTGCAGGGCAGCGTGTTGAGCCCCATCTCGCCGTAGCCGTAGTAGGCGATCGGGCGGATGTAGCAGCCCGGCAGCCCCGTCGAGAGCACGGTCTCCTTCGTGGCCTGCACGAGCTCGTCGACGCTGTACGGGATCTCCATGCCCATGATCGCGGCCGACCGGAACAGCCGCTCGATGTGGTCCGTGAGGCGGAACACGCCGGGCCCGTTGGCGGTCTCGTACGCGCGGATCCCCTCGAACACGCCCATGCCGTAGTGCAGCGAGTGCGTGAGGATGTGGACCCGGGCCTCGTCCCACGGGACGAGCTTCCCGTTCATCCAGATCTTCTCGGTCGGGGTGATGGGCATCGGGGAGCTCCTCCCTAGAGCCGGCCGGCCACGAGGTCGCCGACCTCGGTGGTGGTGCCGGTGAGCGTTGCGGTGTCGGCGCAGGCCTTGCGGACCCGAGCGGCGGCGTCGCCTTCGCCGAGGTGGTCGAGCATGAGGGCGGCCGACAGGATCGCGGCCACGGGGTTGGCCGTGTTCCGGCCGGCGATGTCGGGGGCCGACCCGTGGACCGGCTCGAACATCGAGGGGCCGGTGCGGGTGGGGTTGAGGTTGGCCGACGCCGACAGGCCGTGTCCCCCGGCCACCGCGCCGGCGAGATCGGTGAGGATGTCGCCGAACAG
>DATFFY010000380.1:0-7189 GCA_035249805.1 Acidimicrobiales bacterium
CAGCACCTCGTCCAGCACGGCATCGGCCAGCGACGCCGGCAGGCACAGGTCGGGCCCGAGCTCGGCGAGCGCGGCCGGCTCCGCCCCGGTTCGGTGGTACGACTCGACCACCGGGGCCTGGAAGCACACCGCCACCCATCCGCTGTCGGCCCCGACGACGGCCCGAGCCAGGTAGGCGGGCTTCTTCCAGCGCTCGTTCGCCCGGTAGACGTGCCACGACCCCGTCATGCGCAGGTGGGTCCGCAGCGTGAGGCCGTCGGCGAAGTGCACGAGCAGGTGCTTGCCGCGCGCCTCGACGCCCTCGATGCGAGTGCCCAGCGCGGGCGCGTCCCCGCGCAGGCGGGGCGCCTCGAAGCGCGTCAGCGCGCACCCGGCCAGCGCCGGCCGCAGGCGAGCGGCGGTCTTCTGGAGGGTGTCGCCTTCGGGCACGGGAACAGTCTGCTGTCGACGGCGACCGATACGGTCCGGGGATGCGCACGATCGGGGTGCAGGAGCGCCGGGCCCGGCTAGGCGTCCGCCACCTGCTGGCACCCGGCACGGCCGTCGAGGACGTCACCGACGTGGCCCGCGCCGTCGTCGTGCTCCACGCCACCGACCCGGCCACCGTGGTCCTGTCGGCGCTGGCCCGGATGGCCCGTCCCGATCCCTCCGCCATGGAGGCCGCGCTCTACGACGACCGCTCGCTCGTGCGGATCCTCGGCATGCGCCGGACCCTGTTCACGATGCCCCGCGAGACGGTGCCGGTCGTGCAGGCGTCGTCGGCGCTGCGGGTGGCGGCCGACGAGCGCCGCAAGCTCGAGCAGATGCTCGTCGACGGCGGCATCACCAAGCGGCCCGGTCCGTGGCTGCGCAAGGTCGAGGCCAAGGCCCTCGCCGCCCTCGACGAGCTCGGCGAGGCCAGCGCGCCGGAGCTGGCCGCCGCCGTGCCCGAGCTCGACCTCCGGCTCACCCTCAGCCCTGGGCAGCGCTGGGAGGCGAAGGTCCGCCTGTCGTCCCGGGTCCTCCTGCTCCTCGGCGTCGACGGCCACGTCGTGCGGGGTCGGCCGAAGGGCGCGTGGACCGGCGCCACGCACCGCTGGGTGCCGACGGCCCGTTGGCTCGGCGGACCGATCGAGGCGATGGATCCCGACGCGGCCCGCGTCGAGCTCGTGCGCCGCTGGCTGGCCCGGTTCGGCCCGGGAACCGTGCGCGACCTGCAGTGGTGGACGGGGTGGACCCTCGGCGCCACCCGCGCCGCGCTGGCCGAGCTCGACACCGTGGAGGTCGACCTCGACGGGGAGGTCGGCCTGGTGCTGGCCGAGGACGAGGCGCCCGCCCCCGAGGCCGGGCCGTGGGTGGCCCTCCTGCCCGGGCTCGATCCCACGCCGATGGGCTGGAAGGAGCGCGACTGGTACCTCGGCCCGCACAAGGCCCGCGTCTTCGACACGGCCGGCAACGTCGGCCCGACCGTGTGGGTGGACGGCCGCATCGTGGGCGGCTGGGCCCAGCGCAAGGACGGCAGCGTCGTCACGAGGCTGCTGGAGGACGTGCCGAGGACGCGGACCAAGCAGATCGACCGGGCCGCCGCCGCCCTCGAGGACCTCATCGGCAAGGTGCCGTCGATCCCCCGCTTCCCGGCGCCCCTCGACAAGGAGCTCCGAGCCGAGGGGCCCACCCCGTGAGCGCGCCGCTCGATCTGCGCTTCGTGCTGTCGGCGGACCGGCTGGAGGCGCTGCCCGACGCGCGCGCCGAGGTCGCCATCGTCGGCCGGTCCAACGTCGGGAAGTCCTCGCTGCTCAACGCGGTCGCGGGGCGACAGGGCCTGGCCCACACGTCGAAGACGCCCGGTCGCACGCAGCTCCTCAACGCGTTCGCGCTCGGGGACGACGCCCTCGTCGTGGACTGCCCCGGGTACGGCTACGCGAAGGTGTCGAAGACGCAGCGGGCGGCCTGGGGCCGGATGATGGACCGCTACCTCCTCGAGCGGGACCCGCTCACGATGGTGCTCGTCTTGGTGGACGGCGAGATCGGGCCGACGACGCTCGACGCCCAGGTGCTCGAGTGGCTGCGCGCGAACGCCGTGCCCCACACCGTCGTCGCCACGAAGCACGACAAGGTCAAGGCCTCCCAGCGCGACAAGCGCAAGAAGGAGCTGGCCGCCGCGTGCGGGCTGCTCCCCGCCGACGTGGTGTGGACCAGCGCGTCCAAGCACGTCGGCATCGACCGGCTCCGCGACCTCGTGCGCCTCTGGCTGTCGCTCCCCTAGCCGTCGGGGCAACCGGGGTCGCCCGGGAGCCGCGGCACGACCACGAGGCGACGCTCGCCGACGTCGGTGCGGAAGCGATCGAGCTGGGTCGACGCCCGGAGCACCTCGAGGGCGGCCTGCACCTGCGCCGGGTCCGTCACGACGGCGCAGGCCGCTCCGTCGTGGGGCAGGGGCCAGTCGCGCACGGTGCCGCTCGGCTCGCCCGGCTCGGCCTCGGCGGGAGGCCCCGCGAGGTCGGTGATGTCGTGCACGCGCAGTGCGGTGGGCTCGTAGGGCGTCTCGCCGGTGCCAGTGGCCAGCCCCTGGATCCGGTCGACGACGTCCTGCAGCGCCTGCCGGGGGCCGGCGGCCCCGTCCATGCCGAGGGCGTAGGCCGAGATCTCGACGGTGGCGTCCCCCCGGTGCAGCCGGACGGTCGTCGTCGGGGCGTCGGCCACCCGGGTCTGGGCCCCCTGGTCGTAGTCGGCGTCGGGGTCGAGGGCCTCGATCGCCTCGACGACCTCGTCGAGCGCGGCCTGCTCGGCGGTCGACACCTGGAAGGCGGGCAGCGCGGGGCCGGGGTAGATCGCGATCGTGGGCGCACCACTCAGGACGCGACCGTCGGTCAGGACGACGACCTCCGCGGTGTCCCCGACGCTCACCTCGACGGGGACGAACCCGCCGTGCACGTCCAGGGTGACGAGCACACCGTCGCCGGCTTCCGAGCCGGTCCCTCGGTCGTCACCCCGCGGGTCGCCGCCCGGGGGGACGACGGTGGTCGTCGAGGAGCCGTCGGTGGTCTCGGCCTGCTGGTCGTCGTCGCCGCACGCGGCGGCGAGGAGGGTGAGGGACAGGCCGAGGATCGGGACGAGGCGGCGCATGGCGGTTGGACGAGCGGGGCGCCGGCCCGGTTCCCGGCCGGCTCAGCCCTTCCCCTTGGCCTGCACGTAGCGGGCCGCCGCGTCTCGGGACTCGGGATCGGCCAGCGCGGCGGCGTAGCCCTCGAGCTCGGTGGTCAGGGCGAGGCCGTCGGCGGGTGGCACCGGGGGCACCGCATCGTCGACCTGGAGCTTGGTCGTGCGCAGGACGAGCGCGGGCTTGGCCGCGAGCTCGGCCGCGAGGGCCCCCACCGCGGCGTCGAGGTCCGCCACGGGGACGACCCGGTTGACGAAGCGGAGCGCGTTCGCCTCCGCCGCGTCGAAGGGGCGCCCGGTCAGCACGAGCTCCTTGGTCATCGCCGGGCCCAGCTCCCGGACGAGGCGGGGCACGCCGGACCAGAACAACGGGATGCCCAGATCGACCTCGGGGATGCGGAACCGGGCATCGTCCGCGGCCACCCGGAGGTCGCAGGCCGCGGCGAGGACGACGCCGCCGCCGACGCAGTGGCCCTGCACCGCGGCGATCGTGAGGGCCCGCATGCCGCCGACGGCATCGGCCATGGCTCGGCCGACCTCGGCCGAGCCGGTCGGACCGAGCTCGCCCCACGTGCGGTCGGCCAGGTCGAAGCCGGCCGAGAAGGCGCGGCCCGCGCCCCCGACCACGACGACGGAGACCTCGGCCTGGTCGTCGAACCAACGAGCCGCGGCCGCCAGCTCCTCGAGCACGGCGCGGCTGAGCGCGTTCAGCTTCGCGGGCCGGTCGATCGTGATCCGCCCGACCCGCCCGTCGACCTCGCGGCGGACGGAAGGCTCCGGGGCTGGCACGGGCCGCACCCTAGGGTCTGCGGCCATGACCGACCTGAGCGGGCGCGTCGCCCTCGTCACCGGCGGCAACTCCGGCATCGGCCTCGGCATGGCCCTCGGCCTGGCCCGGGCGGGGGCCGACGTCGCGATCTGGGGCACGAACCCCGCGAAGAACGAAGCGGCGGCGCTGCGCCTCGCCGCCACGGGGCGGCGCGTCCACGTCGAGCAGTGCGACGTGAGCGACGAGGCCGCCGTGGCGCGGAGCTTCGCGGCCACGGTGGACGCCCTCGGCCGCGTCGACAGCGTGTTCGTGAACGCCGGCACCAGCGGCGCCGTGCCGGCCATCTGGGAGCTGACCACGGCCGAGTGGCGGCGGGTCATGGGCGTCAACCTCGACGGCGCGTTCTTCACCGTGCGGGCCGCCGCCCGCCACCTCGTCGAGCAGGGTGACGGGGGTGCCATCGTCCTCGTCGCGTCGACCTCGACGATCCACGGCGCGCCGATGCAGCCGCACTACGCCGCCAGCAAGACCGCGCTGCTGGGCCTCACCCGGAGCCTGGCCGTGGGCCTGGCTCGCTACGGCATCCGGGTCAACGCGCTGTCGCCGGGCTGGACCGACACCGACCTGCTGGCCCCGGGCAAGGCGAACGAGAAGTTCGTGCAGAACACCGTCGGACGCACTCCGGTCCGGCGCTGGGCCGATCCCAACGAGTTCGCCACGGTCGCCGTCTACCTCGCCGACCCCGCGCTCACCTTCCACACCGGCGACACGCTCGTGGTCGACGGCGCCTACACGATCTACTGACGAACGAACTCGCGACGCCGGCGCCACAAGAGTGTGTGTGGAGCGTCGCGGGTTCGGAATGGCGCGGGGACTAGCGGCCGCCGCTGACGTCGAGGAGGGCGCCGGTGACGTAGGAGGCGGCGTCTGAGCAGAGCCAGGCGATGGCCTCCGCCACCTCCTCGGCCGCGCCGCCCCGGCCCATCGGCACCGAGTCGGCGAGGCGGGCGATGCGGTCGGGCTGGCCGATCGAGGCGTGCAGCTCGGTCTCGATGAGGCCGGGCCGGACGGCGTTCACGCGGATGCCCTCGCGGGCCACCTCCTTCGACAGGCCCAGCGTGAGGCTGTCGATCGCACCCTTCGACGCCGCGTAGTCGACGTACTCACCCGGGCTGCCGATCCTCGATGCGGCCGAGGAGTTGAGGACGATCGACCCGCCCTCGCCCCCGTGGCGGGTCGACATGCGCCGGACCGCCTCGCGGCAGGTCAGGAAGACGCTGACGACGTTCACCGTGAAGACCCGCTGGAGCCGCTCGGCCGCGAGCTCGTCGACGCGGGAGTACGGCATCGTGGCGCCCGCGTTCGCGACGGCCACCGCGAGCGGCCCGAGCTCGTCGGCCGCCGCGAAGAGCGCCAGCAGGTCCTCCTCGGACGACATGTCGGCCTGCACCGCGCGCGACCGCACCCCGAGCGCCTGGCAGGCGGCGACGACCTCCGCGGCCCGGTCGGCCTCCGTCCGGTACGAGAGGCAGACGTCGTGGCCTTGGCCGGCGAGCAGCGGCGCCACGGCCGCGCCGATGCCGCGGCTCCCGCCCGTGATCAGCGCGACGCCCATCAGAGCTCCGCCTCCCCGTCGATGACGGTGTGGGTGCCGCCACCGATCCACACGTCGCCGTCGGCGACGTCGACGTGGACGCGCCCGAGACGGCCCAGGCAGGTGCCCTGCGCGGCGACGTAGCTCGACGGGAGGCGGCCGGTGCCCGTCAGCCACTGGGCGACGCTGGCGTTGAGGCTGCCGGTGACCGGGTCCTCGGGGATCCCGAGCTGGTCGGCGAAGGCGCGCACCTCGATCGCGCACTCGTGCCCGGGGACGTGCTCGCCCACCACCCCGACCAGCGGCAGCTCCCGCAGCGCGCTGCGGTCCGGCTGCAGCTGGAGGACGGTGGTCGCGCTGTCGAGGAGCAGCACCGTCCAGACAGGACCGTTCGCGAGCGAGCGGGCGTCGAGCACCTGCTCGGGCCCGATGCGGAGAGCCGCCGCGAGCTCGCCGACCACGTCCGGCAGCAGCTCCTCCTGACGGCTGGGGGGAGCCGCGAACGCGAGCCGACCGCCGCTTCGGCGCAGGCGGACCAAGCCGATGCCGCACTCCTGCACGATCTCGTCGCCGTGCGGCCGGCCGCCGGCCTCGAGCCACGCGTGTGCCGTCCCGAGGGTCGGGTGGCCGGCGAAGGGCAGCTCGCCGTCCGGCGTGAGGATGCGGACGCGGTAGTCGGCGGCGGCGTCCCTCGGCGGCAGCAGGAACGTCGTCTCCGACAGGTTCGTCCAGGCCGCGAAGACCTGCATCCTCTCGTCGTCGAGCCCGTCGGCGTCGTGCACGACGGCCACCGGGTTGCCCTTGGTCGGCACCTCGGTGAACACGTCGACCTGTCGGAACGATCGGTGCATGCCTGCCGACCGTATGCCGAACTCGCGACGTAGGAGACACAGTTCTGTGTTGCCGCCGTCGCGAGAACGCCGGGGGGGTCAGGCGGGATGGCCGGGGGAAATGTCCTTCGCGTCGGACAGGCGCAGGGGCGGCCCGGCCGCCGCACCGGGACCGGCGGGCAGCGGGTCGAGGACGAAGCCGACGTGGTCCGCATCGGGCAGGTCGAGCTCGGTCAGGACCCGGCCGACGAAGCGCACGGGCAGCGCCGCCACGAGCGGGACCCCGCCCGGGCCGGGCGTCCACTCGACGGCGGCGAGCTTGTCGACCTCGTCGCCCGTCGTGCCGCCGAACAGCTCGGCGAGATCGTGGTCGTCGATCCCCACCCCGTGCACGGCCAGGTGCGAGCTGCGCTGCGCGATGCGGTACGTGCGGTTGACCCGGGAGAGCCACACCACGTACCGCCGCGGGTCGATGCTCGCCTGGGCGTGGAACCCGACGAGGCAGCCGTCCCGCTCGTCGCCGTCGGCCGCGGTGACGACGACCATGGCCGCGTCGGCGCCGGCGACGAGGGCGTCGAAGGAGGCCGCGCCGTCGTCAGCCACGGGGCGCCCGCCGGGTCCAGCCCTTGTAGGCGGGCCGGAACCCGGCCTGCTCGAGCGTCGCCCGGACGGTGGCATCGGCCTCGTGCACGTGCACCCCGTCGACCATGCGCAGCTCCAGCGACCGGAACCGCCCGCTGTCGACGAGCGCGCCCAGCGCCGCGGCCCAGCGGTCGTCGTCGACGCCGGCCGGGAAGCGGAGGAGCCGGTGGGCGCCCCGCTCGAGGTAGGCGAGGGCCTCACCCCCGGCGAGCACGA
>DATFFY010000381.1:0-3898 GCA_035249805.1 Acidimicrobiales bacterium
ATCGCCGCGTCGACGACCGGCTCCGGCGCCGGCTCCGAAGGGAGGTGGCGCGGCCCCGCGCGGTGGGATCCGTCGGGGCGCGTGGCAGGCTTCCGCCCGCCGCTGACCGCGCTCGCGGTGATGGCGATGATGATGACCCCGACGATGACGACCACGAGCACGGAGCCCACGAGGCCGCCGATCCTACCGACGAGGTCCGCCGCCGACGGGCGCGCGCCCGAGGGCTCGGAGCCCGAGCGGTACGAACCTCGCGCCGATCGCCGCTGGTGGTTGGCTGCCGCGGCGGGTGGGCTGCTCGCCGTCGTCGTCTTCCTCGCCGCGGTGGTGCAGCTGCCCTACCTCGCCTACCGGCCCGGGGGAGCCCAGCGGGTCGAGGTCGCCGTGCACGGCGCGCCGAACTACCAGCCGGAGGCGGGCGTGGCCTTCACCACCGTCAGCACCGCGCGCGTCACGCTGCTCGAGGCGCTGCGGGCGTGGGTGGACGACTCGATCGAGCTGACCCCCACCGGGGGCCAGTCGCGGGCCGAGCGGGTGCGGTACAACGCGGTGCTGATGGACGTCTCGAAGGTCCACGCCATCACTGTTGCCCTTCGCCACCTCGGCTATCCGGTCACCCTGATCACGAACGGCACGGTGGTCCGCAGCTTCGTGGAGGACTCGCCCGCGGAGGGTGTGCTCCAGCTCGACGACGTCATCGTGGCGGTGGACGGCAGCCCCGTGGAGCGTCAGGAGTCCCTGCGCGACCTCCTCCAGGTGGGCGGCACCGGTGCCGCCCACGTCCTGACCGTGGAGCGCCCGCCCGGGAGCGCGACCCGGGTCGACGTCGAGGTCACGACCATCGCATCCGAGGACGACCCGAGTCGCGCCGTCATCGGCATCCTCGCCGAGGAGCGGATCGTCGACGTGCAGCTGCCCACCGGACCCGACGGGCGGGAGTGGGAGATCGCCATCGACTCCGGTGACGTCGGCGGCCCGTCGGCCGGGCTCGCCTTCGCGCTCACGATCCTCGACGTCCTCACCCCGGGGGAGCTGACCGGCGGCCACAAGGTCGCCGTGACCGGGACGATGGAGCTCGACGGGACGGTCGGACCGGTCGGCGGTGGGCTGCAGAAGTCGCTCGCTGTCCGAAATGCCGGATATGAGGCATTCCTCGTTCCCACCGACGAGTACGCCGCGGTGCACGCTGCCATCGGGGAAGATGTCAGGGTGATCGCGGTGGATACGCTCCAGGAGGCGCTTGACGCGCTCGACTCGCTCGGGGGGAACGTGGCGGCACTCGAACCGGCAGGGTCGGCCGCGTCCTGAGCGGACGGCCGCACCCACCGAGAGCGAGAGCTGACCAGCAGAGTGTCCGCCATCGACGTCCAGGTGCGGTTCGCGGCGGAGTTCGCGCTGTTCCTGGTGTCGCTCGCCGGCGTCGGCTTCACCTTCCTCCGCTCTGACCTCCTCGTCGTCCGACCCGTCGCCCGGGTCGTGTCCGGGGTCGGCTTCGCGGCGCTGGCCGCGGCCTCGCTGTGCAGCGGCTCGCTGATCATCGACGACCCGACCGACCCGATCGTCGTCACGCTCCGGTTCGTGGGGATCGTGCTCCTCATCGGCGCCTCGCTCTCGTGGCGCCCCGACAACCGCGGGCGGCAGCTGTTCCGCGTCGGCCTCGTCGCGCTGGTGATCGCGGAGATCTTCCTCGCCGGCGACGAGGCCTCGACCCCGGGCGACGTCGCCCGGATCATCGGCGCGCTCGCGATCGGCGCCTGCCTCCTGGGCGTCAGCTCGAAGGTGATCTCGGCTCGGATCGCCGCGTCGGGCGCGCTCGTCCTCCTCGCCGTGATCACCGTGGTGGCGGTCGCGCTGTCCGCCATCGTCAGCAACAACATCGAGGAGGAGGCACTGCGCCGGTACTCGGCGCGCGCCGGCGTCGAGGCCTCGCTCGTCCAGGACGAGGGGAGGACGCTCCTCACGTCGGCCAGCCTCTTCGCGGACTTCCTCGCCTTCGCGGACAACGCCACGGCCGGCGCCCTTCGGCGGATCACCGACCCCGGCCGCGAACCGTCGGACGCCGACCGGGCGAGCGTCATCGACGTCATCGACACCCTCGTGACCCGCTTCGTGGTCGACGTCGACCTGCGCCGGGGCCCCACGCTCGTCATCGACCAGGCCGGCCGGCTGGCCGCCCACACGCCGCCCGACGACGGACAGTTCCTGATCGAGCTCAGCGCGCACCCGTCGATCCAGGAGGCCGCCGCGGAGCAGAAGGCGACGCAGGGCGTGGCCCTCATCGGCGACCGGCTGCTCGCCTTCGCCGCCGCTCCCGTCTCGATCCAGGCCCGGGACTACCGCGGCGTGGTCGTGCGCACCTCGAACCTCGACCAGGAGTTCCTCACCCAGCGGGCGGCCCCGATCACCCAGGAGGACGCGGGGGTGGGGCTCGCCATCGTCGACCGCGACGAGGTGCTCGCCGACACGGGCTCACAGGTCGACGCCCAGCTCCTGCGCTCGCTGGCCGTCGAGGTGCTCAGCGGCGGCAGCGACCTCGAGCGGAGCACGTCCGACCGCTTCATCACCGCCCAGGCCATCGAGGGTCCCGACGACACGCCCCTCGCCGCGCTCGTCCTCTCGGCGCCGCGCACCCAGGAGGACGCCACCCGCGAGGACCTCTTCCGGGTCCTCTTCCTCGTGGCCATGGGCGCGGCAGCGATGGCGATGGTGCTCGCCGGCGTGGTCGGCGAGCGGATCGGCGCGGGCCTGCGCAAGCTCGCCGCCGCGGCGGCCGCGATCCGCGCGGGCAACCTCGACGCCCGCGCCCGCGTCACCACCGACGACGAGCTCGGTGAGCTGGGCAACAGCTTCGACGCCATGGCCGCGTCGCTGCGCGACCTCACGGCCGACCTCCGCGAGTCGGCCCTCGACGAGGCCGAGCTCCGCGCCCGGCTCGAGGCGGTGTTCAGCGGCATGGGGGAGGCGCTCGTCGCGGTGGACGGCGACGGCCGCATCACCGACTTCAACACCGCGGCGGAGGAGCTCTTCGACCTGCCCGCCCGCGATGCGGTGGAGCGTCCCGTCGGCGAGGTCGTCCAGCTGCGCTCCCAGGACGGCACCAACATCAGCCGACGGCTGCGCCGCCCGGTGCTCGAGCCGTGGGCCGACTCGGGCACGGTCCGCATCACCGGGGGCCGCGACGTCCCCGTGGCGGTGTCGGCCGGCGCGCTCCGGGGCGCGGGCAACGAGGTGACCGGTGCGGTGTTCGTGTTCCGCGACGAGCGGCGAGAGCGCGAGCTCGACCGCATGAAGACCGAGTTCCTCTCGAACATCAGCCACGAGCTGCGCACGCCGCTCACGCCGATCAAGGGCTTCGCCTCGATCCTCCAGTCGCGCGAGCTGCCGGCGGCGAAGGCCCGGGGCTTCGCCGAGGAGATCTCGACGGCCGCCGACCAGCTGGAGCGGGTGATCGGCCAGCTCGTGAACTTCGCCACGATCACCGGTGGCCGCCTGTCCCTCGCGCCCGAGCCGGTGTCGGTGCGCCCGCTGGTGGACGGGGTGCTCAAGTCCTGGCGCGAGCGGATCGGGCCCGACCACAAGGTGTCCCGGCGGGTCGCCGCCGGGCTGCCCCGCGTCGTGGCCGATCCGTCCTATCTGGCGCAGGCGATCGACGAGCTCGTGGACAATGCCGTGAAGTACTCGCCCGACGGGGGCAAGATCGTGGTGGCAGCGGACGTGGTCGAGGGAGAGGACGGGCCCGAGCTGGAGATCACCGTGCGGGACGAGGGCATCGGCATCCCCGCCGATCGGCTGGAGACGGTCCTCGAGGACTTCGCTCAGGCCGACGCGTCCGCCACCCGCCGGTTCGGCGGCCTGGGCCTCGGCCTGGCGCTCGTGCTCCGCATCGCCCGGGCCCACGGCG
>DATFFY010000382.1:0-5108 GCA_035249805.1 Acidimicrobiales bacterium
CACGCCGGGTGGGCCCCGGGCCGGCGCCGTCGCGCGGCCAGGCGCTCCAGGAGGGCCAGGAACATCAGATGCGGCGGACCTCGACCACCGTCGTGCGGCGGCGGCCCCGCCGCCGACCGAACATGAAGGCGACCGCGACGACGCCCACGGCGACCACGGCGCCGATGGCCACGGCCGTGGCGATCGCGGACTCCTTGGTCTCCTCGACGTTGCCCTGCAGCTCGCGGAGCTTGGCCTCGAGGTCGGAGCGCCCGATGCGCCGCGGCGGTGCTTGGAGACTGCTCATACCCCGGGCCCCTTTCGGCGGGAGATGCGGAGGAGGGCGAGGCCGATCAGCAGCACGCCGCCGACGGCGACGATGAGGTACGGCGCCCATGACCAACTGCCCGTGAAGGTCGTGCCGGTCTCGGTCTGGAGCGCGCGAAGCCCGGACAGCAGCAGGAGCGACACCCCGATGCCCAGGAGCAGCGCGCCCGGGATGCCGAAGCCGAGGAAGCGACCGAGGCCCTTGAGCGGGTCGATCGTCTCCTGCTTCGCGTACGCGGTCGTGAGCTCCCAGAGCTCGGTGCCGATCTCGGGGATGCTCTTGGCCCCGTCGGAGGCCTTGGCGTCGGTTCTCGCTGCCACGGTCGGGCCACCTTACCGATCAGCCGCCGTCGAGGCGGAGGGTGAGGATCTCCTCCTGCTCCCCGAGGAGCTCCTCCAGCAACCGCGCTCGGTCCTCCGGTGCGTCGGCCACGAGGAGGCGCTGGCGGTCGAACGGCCCGAGCGGAGCCACCGCCGCCGCCTGGTGCACCGCGAGCACCGGGTCGTCGCTCAGCTCCACCGTTGCGGGCGCCGTGCCCGCTCCGGTCTCCGCCGCGAGCGCGAGCACGCGTCGCAGCCGCGCCACCACCGCGTCCACCTGGTCGGCGTAGCCCGGGCCCGGCTCCGGGTCCGGCCAGTCGACGACGTCGGCCACGGGGTACGGCGCGTCCGGCAGCCACCGCTCCACGCGGAGGCGCCGGGCGCCGACCGTCACGAGGGCCCATCGCCCGTCCGGCAGCTCCTGGGCCTCGACGATGTGGGCGACGGTCCCGATGTCGGTCCGCACGTCGCCGCCGCCCACCTCGCTCCCGCGCTCGATCAGCACCACGCCCAGCTCGCGGTCGGCGGCGAGGCAGTCGCGCACCAGCGCGCGGTAGCGGGGCTCGAAGACGTGGAGGGGCAGCACCGCGGACGGGAACAGCACCGTGCCCAGCGGGAACATGGGCAGCGGCGCCACCGTCGTGTCCTACCCGGCGCGGGCCGAGAGGTGGCGGGCCCGGCGCCAGAGGTGGTCCAGAGCGACGACGGCCCGGTTGGACGACGGGTAGCACACCCGCCCGCTGGCCCGGACGGCGGCGGGCCCGGCGTTGCCCGGGTGGGTCACCGCGAGCTCCGTGGCGGTGAGGACCGGCTTGCCGTACCGCTCGGACAGCTCCGCGGCCGCCTCCGCGAAGCGGGCGTCCTGGCGCTCGTGGTAGTCGACGATCCGCCCGAGGCCGTGGTCCGGGTAGAAGGGCCCGCCCCGCATGAGGGTCGCCTGGTTCGACTGGATGCCGATGCCCAGGTAGATCACCGCGTCGACCTCCGGGTGGCCGACGACGAGCTCGAGGACCTCGGGGATGGTGTCGCGGGTCTCGCCGCCGGCGAGGTCGATCGGGTTGTTGCGGCTCCAGCGGGGAGGCAGCTTCTCGTCGAGCGCGGCCCGCAGGTCGTCGGGCAGGGGCACGAGGTCGAGCGACGACCGGTTGAGGGCGTCCGCGGTCACGACGCCCCACCCGCCGGCGGTCGTCATCACGACCACGCGGTTGCCCTTCGGCAGCGGTTGCGTCGCGAAGGTGGCGGCCACCTCGTAGGCCGACTCGATCGTGGCCGCGCGCGTGATGCCGGCCTGCCGGCACATGCCGTCGAAGACCCGGTCGTCGCTGGCCAGCGAGCCCGTGTGGCTGGCTGCCGCCCGCTGGCCGCCGGCCGTGGCCCCGCCCTTCACGAGGACGAGGGGGAGCTCGGCGGCGACCCCGCGCACCCGCTCGAAGAAGCGGCGCCCTTCGGGCACGCCCTCCACGTACGCGAGCGCCACCTCGGTGGCGGGATCGCGCACGTACCACTCCAGGTAGTCCGGGATCGTGACCGCCGCTGCGTTGCCGGCGCTGACCGCGCGGCTCACGCCGACCCCGGTCTGCACCGCGTAGTTGAGGAAGGAGGACACGAAGTTGCCCGACTGGCTGGCGATGCCGATGCGCCCGGCCGGCGGGTAGGGCGCGACGATCTGCGCGCACAGGCGCACGGGCGTCGACACGACCCCCTGGCCGTTGGGCCCGGCGACGAGCATCCCGAGGTCCTCGGCCAACGCGACGAGCTCGGCCTGCATCGCCTGGCCCTCGGGGCCGGCCTCGCCGTACCCCGCCGACGCGATGAACGCGGCCTTGATGCCCTTCTTCGCGCAGGCCCGGAGCAGGTCGACGTTGGCGGCCGCCGGTGTGCAGACGAAGACGAGGTCCACGGCGTCGTCGGGCACCTCTGCCACGTCGCCCACGATGGGCACGCCGAGCACCTCCCCGGCCTCGCGGCTCGTGCCGTGGACCGCGCCCTCGTAGCCCGCGGCGAGGATGTTGTGGAGGCTGACGAACCCGAACTTGCCCGGGTGGGTCGACACGCCGGCGACGAGCACGCCGCGCGGCTCGAACAGCGCCCGGAAGTGGCCGTCCGACAAGGGCACGATCAGCCCGCCCGCTCGACGAGGGCGTCGACGGGGACGGGACGGCCGTCCACGACGAGCAGCGGGTTGAGGTCGGCACCGACGATCGCCGGGTCGGCCTCGGCGGCTCGGGACAGGCCCAGGAGGACCTCCACCAGGGCCTCGCGGTCCACGGCCGGCTCCCCGCGGAAGGGACCGAGGAGCCGCTGCGTCTCGAGGTCGTCGATCATCTCCTCGGCGTCCACCCGGTCGATGGGGACGAGGCGGAAGGTCACGTCGGCGACGGCCTCGGCCAGGATGCCGCCGAGGCCGAGCATCACCGTCATCCCGAGCTGCGGGTCGTGGTGGAGCCCGGCGATGAGCTCGCGGTTGCCCCGCAGCATCGGCGCGACGAGGAGGTGCACCTCGCCGTCCTCGGGACGCGCCGCGCCCAGGAGCGCGGTGGCCGCCTCGGCCACGGCGTCGTCGTCGGCCAGGCCGAGCCGCACCAGGCCGCGCTCGGTCTTGTGGGCGATCCCGTCGCCGCCCAGCTTCAGCACCACCGGGTGGCCGATCTCGGCCGCGGCGGCCATGGCCTCGGCCACCGTCGTGGCCAGGCGCTCGTCCGGGAAGGCCACGCCGTGCTCGGCCAGGAGGGCCTTCGACGCAGCTTCGGAGAGGGTCGGCACGGCGACGTACGTTAGGCGGTGATGACGATCGGCCCGACCGGGGTGATCGAGGGCTTCTACGGGCCGCCGTGGTCCTGGGCCGCCCGGACGGACGTCGCCGCCTGGTGCGCGGCGCGCGGCATGGCCGACTACGTGTACGCGCCGAAGGACGATCCGAAGCACCGCGACCAGTGGCGCGAGCCGTACGACGACGAGGAGCTGGCCGGGTTCGAGGCCTTCGCCCGCGACGGCGCGCTCGCGCTCGGCTTCGCCGTGTCCCCCGGCCTGTCGATCGATCCCGACGACGACGGCGATCTGAGCGCGCTGGCGACCAAGGTCGACCAGGTCGTCGGGGTGGGGGCGGCGTCGGTGGTGCTCGCCCTCGACGACATCCCGTTCGGCGGCGGACCGCAGGGCGCCGCGCACGCCCGCCTCACCACCCGGCTGCGCGACCACCTCGGTGAGCGGGCGACGCTGTCGCTCGTGCCGACCGAGTACGTCGGCCTGGCCCCGTCGCCCTACCTCGACGAGCTGGCCCGTGGCGTCCCCGAGGACGTCCCCATCGCGTGGACCGGCCGCGCCGTGGTCAACGACGCGATCACCGCCGCCGACGCGCGGGCCCGGGCCGCCGCCCTCGGCGGTCGTCCCCCGCTCGTCTGGGACAACTACCCGGTGAACGACGGGATCATGGCGGACCGCCTCTTCCTCGGGCCGCTGCGCGGCCGCGACCGCGGGCTCCTCGACGAGTGCGCCGGCTACCTCGCGAACCCGATGGTCCAGCCCATGGCCTCCCGCCTGCCCCTCGCGTCGGTGGCGGCGTGGCTGCGGGGCGAAGACCCCACAGGGGTGTGGTCAGAGACCGCCGCCGACCTCGGATGGCTCGCGTTCGCCCACGCCTGCGACGGCGTGGCTGCGGCAGAGGTCGTGGCCGGTGGCGACCTCCGGGCCATCCGGGCCCACTTCGCGGACGCGGCGGTCTGCGCCGCCCCCGGCCTCGAGGCGGAGGCCGACCCATGGCTCGACCAGGCCCACCTCGACGCCACCCTCGCCCTCGGCGCGGTGGACCTGCTCGAGGGCGAGCGCTCGGTCGCCGAGGTCCTGGGCGTGCTCCTGCGGTGGCAGGCATCGCGCCGGACGCGGGTCACCGTGTTCGGGCCCCGCTGCTCGGTGCGACCCGTGCTCGGCCAGGCCCAGGACGGCACCTGGACGGTCGACGCGGCATCGATCGAGGCGGACCGGAACGCGGTCGACGCGCTCGTGCGGCGAGCCGTCGCGTCGCTCTAGCGGGCGCCCGGCTCGTACGGCTCGAGGGTGGCGCGGAAGAAGCTGCGGATGTGCTCGCGGCGGCGTGCGAGAAGCTCGGGGTCGAGCGGGTCGCGGCCGAGCACGCCCTGCAGGAACGGCACGTCCGAGAAGTAGCCGAGCAGCGCGCCGAGCCCGGTGAGGATGAGCTGCTCGCTGTCGTGCTTGCGGAAGGTGCCGAGGCCCATCTCTCGGTCGAAGAACTCGACGGCCCGCTCGAAGAGCGGGCGCAGCACCGCGCCGAGGTCGAAGCCGAGGTGCTCACCGCTCTGCCCGTCGAGGGCCTCCCGCCGCATGATGCGGACGAACTCGGGGTTGGCGCAGAACCAGTCGAAGGCCGTGTCGAGGACGAACTCCATCTTCTCCCACGGCTCCTGCCCCTCCTTGTCGCCGGCGGTCTCGATCCGCACGATCCAGTCGGACAGGGAGGTCTCGAA
>DATFFY010000383.1:0-8957 GCA_035249805.1 Acidimicrobiales bacterium
GCGAGCGGTCGGTGCGACGTCATGGCCGCCGGCGGCACCGAGGCCGCCATGACGCCGGTGAGCCTCGCCGGCTTCACCAACATGACGGCGATGTCGAGCCGCGGGGTGAGCGAGCCGTTCGCCGCCACCCGCGATGGGTTCGTGATCGCCGAGGGCGCGGCCGTGCTCGTGCTCGAGGCGTGGGAGGCCGCGGAGGCCCGCGGCGCGACGATCCTCGCCGAGGTGCTGGGCGGTGCCTCCACCGCGGACGCCCACCACATCACCGCACCCGCACCGGGCGGCCGGGGCGCCCTGGCGTGCATGGAGCTGGCTCTGGCCAGCGCCGCACTGGAGCCGGCGGCGGTGCGCCACGTCAACGCGCACGGCACGTCCACGCCGCTGAACGACGCCGCGGAGGCGGAGGCGCTGGCCAAGCTGTTCGGCACGCCCGGTCCCCCCGTCTCCGCGGTGAAGGGCGTGACCGGGCACTCGCTCGGCGCGGCCGGGGCCATCGAGGCCGTGGCGGTGGTCGAGTCGCTGCGACGCGGGCTGCTGCCGCCGACGGGTGGGACGACAGAGGTCGACCCCGAGCTGCCGGCGATCGACCTCGTGCTCGGCGAGCCCCGCCCATGGGAGCCCGGGCCGGTGCTGTCGAACAGCTTCGGCTTCGGCGGGCACAACGGCAGCCTCGTCCTCGGGCCTGCCTGACTGCCCGCCCCGAACCGGTCTGCGCCCGAGCTCAGACGAGGCGCGAGCCCTCGAGGGCGAGCAGGTGGCGCTTCGCGTCGAGGCCGCCGCCGTAGCCGCCGAGTGCGCCGCCGCTGCGCAGGACGCGGTGGCACGGCACGACGATGGGGAGCGGGTTCGTCGCCATCGCGCTGCCCACTGCCCGTGACGCCTTCGGGTTGCCGGCCCGATCGGCCAGCTCGAGGTAGCTCACCGTGTGCCCGAACGGCACCCCGGCGTAGAGGTGCTCCAGCACGGTCCGCCGGAAGCCGCGGGACAGGCGCCAGTCCAGGGCGAGGTCGAAGGCCCGTCGGGTGCCGTCGAAGTACTCGGTGAGCTCGCGGCGGACCTCGTCGAGCCGGGCCGGGGACTCGACGACCCGCGGGGACACCTGGCGGGCCAGCTCCTCGAGCATCCAGCCGTGGGTGCCGAACCCGACCTTGACGAGGCCGACGTCGGTGCCGGCCACGAGCAGCGGCCCGATCGGCGAGTCCACGCTCGCGTAGGCGACGTCGACGAGGCCCTCGGCGTCGGCGCGGGCCAGCGCGCCCCGCACGGCCTCGGCCACGTCGCGGGGGTCGGATGCGGGCGCGGTGAGCGCAGCGTCGAGATCGGTCATCGGGACACCTCCTGGCGGAGGCCGGCCAGGCCGGCGCGGACGTTCTGGCGGGCCGCTCCCTCGCTGCAGTCGAGCAGCTCGGCGATCTCCCGGTACGGGAGGTCGGCGAGGTACCGGAGGGCGATCGCCCCGCGCTGCTTCTCCGGCAGCCGGGCCACGGCCGCCCACACCTCGCCGTCGGGCGAGGCCGGCGGGACCGAGACCTCCGCGGGATCGGCCACCGGGGTCGGCCGGCGGGCCGTGCCCCGGTGGTGGTCGAGCACCTTGCGGTGGGCGATCGTGAACAGCCAGCCCCGCAGGTTCTCGGCGCTGGTCAGCCCCGGGTACGCCCGCAGCGCCGCCAGGATCGCCTCCTGGAAGCAGTCGGGCCCGTGGAGGGGCCCGGCCTGGGCGACGCAGAAGCGGTGCAGGGCGGCGGCGTGCTCGTCGAGCAGCAGCTGGAAGGGAGGCAGGTCCACCACGGGTTCAACGCCCGGGGCCGTCGCCGCGTGAGATCACGCGTCGGCGACGACGAAGAGGATGTCCGCCTCGCACGCCGTGTCGTCTCCCACCGTCGCCGTGCCGTGGCCCCGCCCGGCCCGGGCGGACAGGCGCTGCATCTCGACGTGGAGCCGCAGCTCCTCGCCCGGCACGACCTGCCGACGGAAGCGCACCGAGTCGATCCCGCCGAACAACGGCAGCTTCCCGGCGTAGCGCTCGTCGAGCAGGACGGCCGCGGCCCCCACCTGGGCCAGCGCCTCCACCATGAGCACCCCGGGCAGGGTCGGGCGCCCGGGGAAGTGCCCGGCGAAGAAGACCTCGTCGCCCGTGAGGCGCCACCGGCCGGTGGCCGACGCGCCCGGCACCACCTCCAACAGCTCGTCGACGAAGAGGAACGGCGGGCGGTGCGGGAGGACGTCGGCCGGCGACGGCAGGGCCACCTAGCCCGCCAGCGCCTTCAGCAGGTTGGCCGGCGTGTCCTTGGGGCTGATCTTCGGCCACGCCTGCTCGATCTTGCCCTTCTCGTCGACGAGGAACGCCGATCGGATGATCCCCTGGTACTTCTTGCCGTACATCGACTTCTCCCCCCACGCGCCGTACGCGTCGGCGACGGCATGGTCCTCGTCGGCGAGCAGCGGGAAGCCGAGTCCGTACTTGGCGTCGAACTTCGCCTGCTTCGCCGGCGCGTCGGGGCTGATCCCGAGCACGGCCGTGTCGCCGATGTCGCCCAGGACGTCGCGCAGGCCGCAGGCCTGGGTGGTGCAACCGGGCGTGTCGGCCTTCGGGTAGAAGAACACGAGGACCTTGCGGCCCTTGAAGTCGCCGAGCTCCACGGTCTTGCCGGACTGGTCGGGCAGCGAGATCGCCGGAGCCTTGTCACCGGGTGAGAGCGCCATGCGGCGACGTTATCCGGCGTCACGTCTAGGCTCGCTCGGCCCATGGAGGAGCCCCTCTCGAAGGTCGTCGGCGCCGGCCCGGGCCCGTTCCATCGCACCCCCGTCGAAGAGGTCCAGGTCGGCGGGGTCGGCCGTCCGGCGTGGCTGCGTGTCCTGCTCGGCCTCGCCGGCCTCGCGCTGTTCGTCACGGCACTGGGACTGATGAAGGAGGGCGCGCGGTCGCTCATCCCCGCGCTCGAGGGGTCCATCTTCACGGACGACGCGTGGAGCGCCCTCGGGGTCGGCTGGCTCGGCGCCTGCCTCGTGCTCTCCGGCTCGCCCGTGGCCGCGTCCTCGCTCACCCTGCTCGAGGGCGGCGCGATCGACCGGTCGGAGAGCTTCGCCATGCTCACCGGCTCTCGGCTCGGCGCGTCGTTCGTCGTCCTCGTCGTGGGCGTGATCTACGCGTGGCGCCGCGAGGCCGGCCGGCGGGCCCCGCTGTCCATCGGCGTCTACGCGCTCACCATCACCGTCGTCGCCTACCTGCCAGGGGCCGCGGTGGGCTGGTGGCTCCTCACGCGAGGACACCTCGACGGGATCGACCTGGCCGCCTCCCCGGAGGTGGTGTCCGTCACCGACACCCTGTTCGGCTGGGCCCCCGACGTCCTCGCCGACGCCCTCCCGGACTGGGTGCTCTTCCCGATCGGCGTCGCCGTGCTGCTCGGGGCGTTCGCCGCCTTCGACCGCGTCCTGCCCGTCGTCGACTCCTCCCGGCTCGAGCAGCGGTCCCGCCTGTCGAACCCGTGGGTCATGTTCGGCCTGGGGTGCCTGGTCGCCTTGCTCACGCTCTCGGTGTCCGTCGCGCTCACGCTGCTCGTGCCCCTGGTGGCCAACGGCTACCTCCGGCGCGAGGACACGATCCCGTACATCGCAGGGGCCAACATCACGACGCTGGCCGACACGCTCGTCGCCGCCGTCCTCATCGGCAACGCCGACGCGGTGCGGGTGGTCCTGGCCGAGGTGATCGGCGTCTCGGCCGTGACGTTGCTGCTGCTGGCCGTGGCCTACCCGCTGATCCGGCGGGGGGCCATCGGTTGGGCCCACCTCGTGCTCGCCCGCAAGGAGCACCTCGCCGCCTTCGTCGCCGTGCTGCTGCTCACCCCGATGGCGCTGATCGCGATCTGACGCTCAGCGGGCGTTGACGAGGAAGTCGGCGACGTCCACGAGGTGGGCGCGGATCCGCTCGGCCGCCTCGGGCGGGGTGGACCGCGCCGCCACCACCCGGTCGAGGGCGCCGAGCATGTGGCCCAGCCACGCGTCGCGCTCGGCCTCGCCGATCACGAACGGCGCGTGGCGCATGCGCAGGCGCGGGTGGCCGCGCTCGTCGCTGTAGCTGGTGGGCCCGCCCCAGTACTGCTGGAGGAACCCGGCCAGGTGCCGCTCGGAGTCCGTGAGGTCGTCGGGGTACAGCGGCCGCAGGAGCGGGTCGGCTGCGACCCCTGCGTAGAAGCCGGCGACGAGGTCGACGAAGAAGTCGCCGCCCCCGACCGCCTCGTAGACGCTGCTCCCCTCTCCGTCGCTCACAGCGACCCGCGCAGATCGACGACGAGCTCGGCGGCGGCAGCGGCGTCCTGCTGGCGCACCACGATGCGGGCCCGCGTCGGGATCTGGCCCGGGAGGGGCGACCAGTCCTGCAGCGCCGCGGGGATGCCGGCGTTGTCGAGGGCGGAGGTCACCATGGGCCCCTCGTGGAACGGCACGACGGTGATCGTCACCCACCCGTCCGGATCGGGCGTGCTCGGCCGGTCCAGCCAGTCCTTGAGCCGATCGCGGATCCCCACCCGTCAGTCCCCGCTCACGCGGTCCTTGCGGTGGCCGTGGCCGAAGAAGCCGCCCGCCGGCCGCGCGTGCGCGTGGTAGTGGTCCGGGATGTTGCGCATGTTGTCGTCGACGTAGTGGCCGTCGAACACCTCGCCGGCCACCCGGGCCAGCTCGCCGTGCATGTGGGCCAGGTCCTCGGCGTCCGGCTCGGTGCCGTGCCACCGCCACACCACCATCGGGGTGTCGCAGATCTCGCACTCGGCGATCCAGCACACGTCGTCCTCGTGGAACCAGTGCGTGATTCGGGCCGCTTCGCAGAGGTCGCAGTCGTCGGCCTTCGTCCCCTTCACCACGCCGACAAGGTACCCATGGACGACGTCTAGCCTGGCACCGGTGGACGCTCGTCGGGCCGGGACCGGGTACCTCGCCCTCCCCGAGGGCGGCGCGGGGCCCGGCGTCCTCCTGCTCCACTCGTGGTGGGGGCTGAAGCCGTTCTTCCGCGACGTCGCCGACCGGCTCGCGGCCGAGGGCTTCGTCGTCCTCGTGCCCGACCTGTTCGCCGGCGAGCACCCCGAGTCGGTCGCCGACGCCGAGGCGCTGCTCAACCGGGCCGACGCCAACGAGCTGGCCCACCTCACCCGCTCGAGCCTCCAGACCCTTCGCTCCCTGCCGGCCACGCCGGCGGGGCCCGTCGGCGTCGTCGGCTTCTCGATGGGTGCCTCGCTCGGCCTGTGGCTCTCCGCCCGCGTCCCCGACCAGGTCGTCGCGACGACGGCCTTCTACGGCGGGCAGGACATCGACTTCGCGGGGGCGAGCTCCGCCTACCTGGGCCACTACGCCGAGGACGACCCGTACGTCGACGACGACGGGCTCGTCCTCCTGGAGGCCGACCTCCACCTCCTCGGGCTCGACACGACCTTCCACCGGTACCCCGGCACGTCCCACTGGTTCTTCGAGGCCGACCGGCCCGAGCACGACCCCGAGGCCGCGGCCCTGGCCTGGGACCGCACCGTGGAGTTCCTGCACCACCACCTGCGTTGACGCTTGACCCGTTCTCGCGACGCTCCGGACACAGCTCCGTGTCCTCGCCGTCGCGAGTTCGCTCGTGGGGTCAGGCGTCCAGGGCAGCCCGGTACTCGGCGAGGACGGCGCCGAGGTCCTCGGGGGCGGCGCCGTCGAGCCGCATGCGCATGAGCGCGGACGCCACCACGACACCGTCCGCGTGCTCGGCCGCGGCACGGGCCAGCGCCGGCGACGAGATGCCGAACCCCATCGCGACGGGGAGGTCCGTGGCCCGCTTGAGCCGCTGGGCCAGCACCGTCGAGCTGTCGGCCAGGGCGGTCCGCTCCCCCGTCACCCCCAGCAGGTTCACGCCGTAGACGAAGCCGCGCGAGCGCCGACAGAGCAGGTCGAGCCGCTCGTCGGGGGTGAGGGGCGACGCGAGCAGGACCGTCTCCAGGCCGGCGGCCTCCGCGTGGGGCTCCCACTCGTCGAGCTCCTCCATGGGGAGGTCCGGCAGGATCACGCCCTGGATGTTCGCGGCGACCGCCTCCGCGGCGAACCGCTGGTAGCCGGCGTGGAAGACGAGGTTGACGTAGGTCATCGCGACGAGGGGGACGCCGGCGTCGACGTCGCGCAGCGCGTCGAGGATCGACCCGAGGTTGGCGCCCTGCGCGAGGGCGGCCTCCGATGCCTCCTGGATCGTCGGGCCGTCCATCACCGGGTCGGAGAACGGGATGCCGATCTCGATCGCGTCGGCGCCCGCGTCGGCGAAGGCGCGGACCACCTCGGGCCAGTCGTCGCCGAGGCCGCCGGTGACGTAGGGGACGAGGAGCTTGCGGCCCGCGTCGCGGCGGGCCCGCAGGTGCGCCTCGAGGGGTCCGGCGTCAGCCACCGTCGCCGCCGAGGAGGTCGGCGACCTGGGCCACGTCCTTGTCGCCGCGACCCGAGAGGTTGAGCAGCACGACCTTGCCGGCCAGCTCGTCGCGGGCCCGCAGCACCCAGGCCAGCGCGTGCGCGGACTCGAGGGCGCTGATGATCCCCTCCGTGCGGGCCAGCGCCTGGAAGGCGTCGAGCACCTCCCCGTCGGTGACCTTCTCGTAGCGGGCCCGGCCGGTGGCCGCGAGGTGGGCGTGCTCCGGACCGATGCCCGGGTAGTCGAGGCCGGCCGAGATCGACTCGGCCTCCAGCACCTGGCCGTACTCGTCCTGCAGCAGGAAGGACTTCGAGCCGTGCACGACGCCGGGCACGCCGTGGTGGACGGCGGCGCCGCCGGCGGGCTCCACACCGACCAGCTCGACGGCCGGCAGCTCGGCGAACCCGGAGAACAGGCCGATGGCGTTCGATCCGCCGCCCACGCACGCGGTGACGACGTCGGGGTCGCGCCCCAGCAGGGTCCGGCACTGCTCCCGCGCCTCGTCGCCGATCACGCGGTGCAGCTCCCGCACCATCCACGGGTACGGGTGCGGCCCCATGACCGAGCCGAGCAGGTAGTGGCTCGTCTCGACGGTGGCCACCCAGTCCCGCATCGCTTCGTTGATGGCGTCCTTGAGCGTGCGGCTCCCGGAGGTGGCGGGCCGGACCTCCGCGCCGAGCAGCCGCATGCGGAACACGTTGAGCGACTGCCGGACCATGTCGACCTCGCCCATGTACACGACGCACTCGAGGCCCAGCAGCGCCGCCGCGGTGGCGCTGGCCACGCCGTGCTGGCCCGCCCCCGTCTCGGCGACGAGGCGCTGCTTGCCCATGCGCTTGGCCAGCAGGGCCTGGCCGAGGACGTTGTTGATCTTGTGCGAGCCCGTGTGGTTGAGGTCCTCCCGCTTGAGGAGGAGACGGCAGCCGAGCTCGTCCGAGATGCGCCGCGCGTCGTAGAGCAGCGACGGCCGGCCTGCGTAGTCGCGCAGCAGCGCGTCGAGCTCGGACCGGAAGCCCGCGTCGGCCCACGCCTCGCGGAACGCCGCATCCAGCTCGGCGCACGCGGGGACGAGCGTCTCGGGGATGTAGCGCCCGCCGAAGTCCCCGAACCGCCCCGTCGCACCCGGATCACCCATCACCGGGTTCACTCGTCCATCATCCAGTCGAATGGGCGGTCGTCCTCGCTGCCCTCGTAGTCCCGGGGCGCCGCGGCGCGGGCGGCGTTGATGAAGGCCCGCAGCTTGATCGGGTCCTTCACGCCTGGGGTGGCCTCCACGCCCGTGGCCACGTCGACGCCCCAGGGGTGGACGCGCTCGATGGCCTCGGCCACGTTGCCCGGGTTGAGACCGCCGGCCAGCATCAGGCGAAGCCCCGACGGGGCGCCCTCGGCCAACGACCAGTCGAAGACCCGACCCGACCCCGGGCTGGCCGAATCGAGGAGGACCACGTCCGCGCCGTAGGCCGGCGCCTGCTGGAGCTCGGGGTCCCCGCCCGGGAAGGCCTTGATCACCGTCCGGACCCGCTCGCGGACCCAACGGGTGGCGGCCGCGGTCTCGTGGCCGTGCAGCTGCGCCGCGGCGAGGCCGGCCTGCTGGACGACGTCGACCACCCGCTCCGGGGCGTCGTCCCGGAACACGCCGACGGTGAGGATCTCGGGCGGGAGGCGCTTGACGATGTCCGCGGCCCGGGAGGGGGCGAGCTGGCGCTGGGACGGGGCGAACACGAAGCCCACGGCGTCCGCGCCCATGGCGACGGCCAGCAGGGCGTCGGCCTCGCTCGTGATGCCGCAGATCTTCACGAACACGACGTCACGCTACCGACGGGGGGCTCGCAGCCCGGCCACCGAGGCGGCCCGGTCGCCGGCCGTGACGACGGACTCGCCCACCAGCACGGCATGGAAGCCGGCGTCGGCCAGCGCCACAGCGTCCTCCGGCCCCCGGATGCCCGACTCGGCCACCCGCACCACGCCGTCCGGCATCGCCCGACCCACCCGCGCGGCGCGCTCGTGGTCGACCTCGAAGGTGACGAGGTCGCGCTGGTTGACGCCGACGACGGAGGCCCCCACGGCCAGCGCCCGCTCGAGCTCCGCCTCGTCGTGCACCTCGACGAGCACGTCGAGGCCCAGCTCGCCGGCCAGGGCGTGGAGGTCGCGCAGCTCCGCGTCGTCGAGCGCCGCCACGATCAAGAGCACGGCGTCGGCGCCCATGGCGCGGGCGTCGGCCACGTCACGGGGATCGACGGTGAAGTCCTTGCGGAGCACCGGGACCTCCACCGCGGCGCGCGCCGCCTGGAGGTCGGCGGCGGAGCCACCGAAGAACTCCTCGTCGGTGAGGACGGACAGGCACGCCGCGCCACCGGCCTCGTAGTCACGGGCCGTACCGGCGGGATCGAGGTCCGCGGCGAGGTCACCCTTCGACGGCGACCGGCGCTTCACCTCGGCGATCACCGCGAGCTCCGTTGCGCGCGTCCGGAGCGCGGCCGCGAAGCCCCGTGCCGGCGGGGCGGCGGCGGCCTGCTGCACGACCTCGTCGAGCGAGCGGACG
>DATFFY010000384.1:0-7524 GCA_035249805.1 Acidimicrobiales bacterium
GGTCCTCGTCGGCGGCGGCCAGGCCCCGCTGGTGGGCGGCGAGGGCGACGGCCGCCGCGATCAGGTTGCCGCACATGAACGCGACGACGGCGCCGCCGAGCCGGTGCTCCGCCACCAGGTACAGGGCGGGCCCGATGATCGAGGCGGACAGCGCCACCGTGATCGCCACGGTGTCGGTGGTGCGGTGGCGCACGCGGGCCTCGGTGAGGAAGATCGACGTGACCGCCCAGGGGATCGCGGCGGCCACCAGCCCGGGCAGGATGTCGGCGGCCTCGGCGTAGTCGTCGCCGTAGAGCCCGGGCAGCAGGTCCCGGCCCAGGAAGGCGACGACGGCGGCGACGACCATCAGCGCCACGGACGCGAGCAGGGCGACGCGCACCTGGGCCCGCACGTGGGCGCCGTCGCGGCCGCCCTCGGTGAGGAGGGCCTGGCCGATGGCGGTCGGCACGTAGCAGGCCAGGCTGGCCACCCCCCAGGCGACGTAGAAGCTCGCGTTCGTCGACGCGTCGACGTGGACGAGCACGATGACGGGGAGCACGAACGTCGGCGCCTGGTACGAGACCGTCGACAGCCAGTTGACCAGCGAGTACCGGACCATCGCATCGGTGGCCGCGGGGCGGGGCCCGAGGTGGTGGCGGCCGCCGGTGACCCGACCGACGAGCGCGATGCCGAGCACCCCGGACAGCGCGGTCGGCAGGGTGACCGCGACGAGGAGCCACACCGCGCGGTGCTGCTCGCCCGGGACGGCGAGCAGCGGCAGGCGCACGACGGCCACGAACACCGCTCGCGCGAACACCAACCCCCAGCGCCGCTGCGTCATCAGACGCACGTCGAGCAGGAGCGAGAGGGCGCTGCCGGCCGTGAGCAGCACGAACAGCAACGGGCCGCCGACGCTGTGCCAGTCGCCGAGCTCGTCGGCGGCGCGGGGCTGCACCAGGCCGAGGTACGCGAGGGCGCCGACGACGGATGCCGCCGTGGTGGCGAGGCTGGCCCACGCGAACAGGACGTGGTCGTCGCGGGTGCGACCGGCGGCGTAGCGGGCGGTCGCCACGGGCAGGCCGAGGCCGGCGACGAACGCGACGAAGAGGACCGACGTGAAGAGGGCGGTGGCGTGACCGACGTCGGTCTGGTCGTCGATGCGGGCGGCGATCAGCCACGACGCCGACCCGGAGAGGGCCTGGAGCACGACGGTGGCGACGACGGCGGCGGACCCCGTGAGGAGGTGGCGGTGGTCCGAGGCGCGGTCCCGGAGGCCGTGCAGGAGCATCCCGAGGAACTTACTTGGCGGTCGGCGCCGCTCCGGAGACGGCCAGGGGCACCACGTGGGCGGCCATGCACTGGTCGAGGTGCTCCTCGACGAACCGCTCGAGGTCCGGCCAGGGGATCGTCGGCTTGGCCACCAGGAGCGAGGTGAGGCCGTGGATGTTGGCCCAGACGTGGAGGGCGATCGTGAAGACGTCCTGGTCCGCGCGGCCGCGACCGGCGTCGATCACGGCCTGGATGCCGTCCATGAGGTGGGCGAAGGACCCCGTGCTGTGCAGGGCGTCGGTCCACGGCTGGGGGGTGGTGGAGGCCCGGCCCATGAACATGATCCGGTAGTGCTCGGGGTGCTCGATCCCGAAGCGCACGTAGGCCCGGCCCCGGGCCCGCATGGCCGCGACCGGGTCGTCGATGCCGGCCACGGCCTCCTGGAGGATCTCGTCGAAGCGCTCGAACTGGCGCTCGCAGACCTCGAAGACGAGGTGGGTCTTGTCGACGAAGTGGCGGTAGATGGAGGGGGCGGTGACCCCGACGGCCTTCGCCACCGCCCGGATCGAGACGGCCTCCTCCGAGCCGGTCTCCAGGAGGAGCCGTTCGGTGGCCTCGAGGATCTCCTCGCGCAGGAGGTCGCCCGAGCCCTTCGGCGCCCGTCGCCGGGTTGGCATCGCCCTCAGCCTGCCACCTCCGGGGCCTACCGGCCCGTCGGGACGAGCAGGTCGTCGCGGCCGGCCCCGTCGTCGACCGGCGTCGGGCGTTCGTCGTCCTCGCCGTCCAGGTCGACGTGCTCGCTGACCCCGAAGCGGTCGTGGAAGCGCCGGAGGGGGCCCGGCGCCCACCAGTTCCACTCGCCGGCCAGCCGCATGAACGCCGGGACGAGGAAGCCCCGGATCACGAAGGCGTCGATCAGCACGGCCAGCGTCAGGCCGACGCCGAACAGCTTGATGAACGTGATGTCGCTCGTGGCGAAGGCGATGAACACGACCGAGATGAGCAGCGCCGCCGCCGTGACGATGCGCCCCGTGCGCTCCAGGCCGAAGGCGACAGAGTGCTCGTTGTCACCGGTGCGGTCGTGCTCCTCCTTGATGCGGGAGAGCATGAACACCTCGAAGTCCATGGACAGGCCGAAGGCGACGCAGAACATGAGGATGGGTGTGGTGGCGTCGATCTGGCCGGTGGCCGTGAAGTCGAGCGCGTCGCTCAGGTGGCCGTCCTGGAACACGAACACCATGGCGCCGAAGGTGGCCGAGAGGCTCAGCACGTTCAGGATCAGCGCCTTGATCGGGATGAGCACGGACCCGAACTGCAGGAACATCACGATGAAGGTGATGACCGCGATGATCCCCAGCGCGAGGGGCAGGCGCCCGAACAGCGAGTCCTTGATGTCGACGAGCTCGGCGCTCTGGCCGGCGACCCGGACGGGGAACGGCGCCTCGGCGTCGCGGACCGCTGTGACGAGGTCCTCGCCGGCGGCGGAGAACGGTTCGACGTCGGGCACCACGTTCAGGTAGGTGCTGCCGCCCTCGGCGTCCGTGCTGAACGCGAGGTAGCGGCCCTGGTTGCCGGTCAGGACGACCTGCCCGGGCGCGCACCCGAGCTCGCGGGCCAGGCCCTCGCCGCAGTACGTGCCGGTGGCGGCATCGACTCGGGCCACGCCGGGGATCCTGGCCAGTCGAGCGGCGTAGGCGTCGATCTCGGCCGTGCGGGCGCCGGGGTCGCCGATGCCGAGGGCGACGACCGACTCGGTCCCGGCCTCCTGCGAGCTGAACTCGGCGCGGATGATGTCGTGGACCTGGCGGGACTCGGCCGACTCCTGCTGCACGCGGTCGTCGGGCAGCGCGATGTCGATCCCGAGGAACGGCGATCCGAGGAAGAGCAGCACGGCGATCGCGGTCCCGCCGACGACGAGCGGTCGCCGCATCACGAACGTGGCCATCCGGTGCCAGAAGCCCTCGGCGTGGACCTTGGTCGAGCGCTCGAAGATGGTGAGCCCGTCGACCCGGCGGCCCAGGGCGCCCAGGATGGCCGGGAGGACCACGACGGAGAAGGCGCCGGCCAGGAACGCGACGGCCACCCCCGCGTAGGCGAAGCTGCGCAGGAAGGCGAGCGGGAAGACGAGCAGGGCGCACAGCGAGGCGGCGACGGTGACCGAGCTGAAGGCCACGGTCCGACCCGCCGTGCGGACGGTCCGCTGCAGCGCGACGTCGGGCTCGTGCCCGGCCTGCAGCTCCTCCCGGAAGCGGGAGACCATGAACAGCGAGTAGTCGATGGCCAGGCCCAGGCCCATCGCGGTCGTGAGGTTGAGGCTGAAGATCGACACCTCGGTGACCGTGCTGAGCAGGCGCAGCACCACGAACGTGCCCACCACGGACATCGCGCCGATGGCGAGCGGGAGCGAGGCGGACACGACGCTGCCGAACACGAGGAGCAGCAGGATCAGCGTGATCGGCAGCGCGATCGTCTCGGCTCGGACCAGGTCCTCCTCGATGGTGGCGCCGACCTCGTTGAAGACCTCGGCGAAGCCGCCGACGCGGACCTCGAGCTCACCGTCGCGCTGGTACTCCGGCGTGAGCTCCTCGACGATGTCGTCGACCTCGTCCTGGCTGCCTTCGATCCGCGCGAGCACGAGGGCCCGGTCCCCGTCGTCGTTGCGCAGCGGGGGCGCGTTGCCCGTCGACCAGTACGACGCCACGTTGGCCATGTCCGGCTCCGCCGCGAGCTCGTCGGTGAGGGCCTGGCCTGCCGCGACGACGTCGGGGTCGTCGACGCTGCCGTCGGGCGCGGTGACCAGCAGCAGGAAGTTCGGCGTGCCCGACCCGAAGGTGTCGAGCAGGGCCTCGTCGGCCTGGAAGCTCTCGGAGGCCGGATCGTCGAACCCGCCGGAGCTGAGGTGCTCGGACACGGGCCCGCCGTAGGCGCCGGAGATCACGAAGAGGATGGCCGCCCCGACGAGGACGAGCTTCCGGCGCCGGATCACGAAGCGGCCGATGCGCTGCAGCATGCGGGGGTCCCCCTGTCGGGTCACGCTGTCGGTCGGGCAGGGTGGCCGGCCGATGAGGTAACGGTGTTAACTCAACACGGGGCGACCGGCGCCGTCTACATGACGTCGGTCACGGGATGGCAGGGTGTCCGCCGTGACCACGCACGAGGAGGCGGCCGCGTACCCGGGCGCGCGACCGCCCGACCGGCAGCGCCGCGTCGACAGCTCGGGGGTCGCCATCGCGGTGCACGAGTGGGGCGACGAGGGCGCGCCGCCGCTGCTGCTGGCGCACGGCGGCATGGACTTCGCCCGCACCTTCGACGTGTTCGCCCCGCTGCTGGCCGACGCCGGATGGCGGGTGGTGTCGTGGGACCACCGCGGTCACGGCGACTCGGCGCACGCCGCGCTCTACAGCTGGGAGGTGGACCTGCGCGACGCCCTGCAGGTGTTCGACTCCGTCAGCGGCGACGCGATGCCCGTGGTGGCCCACTCGAAGGGCGGGAGCCTCATGCTCCAGCTCGCCGACGCGCTGCCGCACCGGGTCAGCACGCTGGTGAACATCGACGGGCTCCCGTCGCGCCGCAGCTTCCCCGACGTGTCCGACCACCAGCGCACGAAGCTGATGGAGCAGGAGATCACCGGCTGGCTCGACCACCGCCGGTCGCTGGCGGACAAGCAGCGCCGGCCGGGGACGATCGACGAGCTGGCCGAGCGGCGCGGGCGGATGAACCCGCGCCTCGACCCCGCGTGGCTCCGGTACCTCGTCACCGCCGGTGCCCGCGAGGACGCGGACGGCTGGCGCTGGAAGATCGACCCGACGATCCGCTTCGGCGGCTTCGGCCCCTGGCGGCCCGAGTGGTCGATGATGCGGCTCCCCGACATCGGGGTGCCGGTGCTCGCCGTGCTCGGGACCGAGGCGGACCCCCTCGGCTGGGGCACGCCACCCGACGACGTGCTGTCGCACCTGCCGCCCGGCGGCCGGTTGGAGGTCGTCGAGGGGGCCGGGCACTTCATCCACATCGAGCGCCCGCACGACGTCGCCGCGCTCGTGCTGGAGCACGTGCAGTGAGCGAGCTCGCGACCACGGTCGTGCTGCAGCACAACCGCATCCAGCTGGCGCTGCACGAGCTGCGGGCCGGCACCGGTCGACCCCTGCTCCACCTGCACGGCCTCGCCGAGCGCTCGCCCGCCGCCGTGCCGGAGCACCTCGCCGCCTGGCCGGGTCCGGTGTGGGCCCTCGACCTGTCGGGCCACGGGGACTCGGACGTCGCCATCGGCGCCGGGTACTTCTGCGAGGTGCTGATGGGCGACGTGGACATCGCGCTGGCCCACCTCGGCGCCGTCACGATCTTCGGGCGAGGCCTCGGGGCCTACGTCGGGCTGCTCGCCGCCGGCGGGCGCCCGGCGCTGGTGCGCGGGGTCATCCTCTTCGACGGGCCTGGCCTCGCCGGCGGCGGGCCCTGGCCGGTGTCGCCGTACGTCACGACGTCCGTGCCGCCCCCGCCACCGGGAGGCACGCCCGACCCGTGGGCCGTGCTCGAGCTGACCCGCGACGTGCGCCCGCCCGACTACGCGTCGACGTTCGCCCGGCAGGCCGCCACCCGCTCGGGCCTCGACGTCGCCATCGCCGTCACCGGCGTGAACCGCGTGCCGTGGCTCGACGCGGTCGTGGCCGAACCCGGTGTCGTCGAGGGCACCGTGGCCGAGGCCCTCCGCCTGTTCGCGAAGGCCGACTGACCGCTGCGCACGGGTTCTGGCCCGGCTCGGCCACAGCGGGCTGTGGCGAGCCCGGGCCAGAACCCGTCGGGTCGGCTAGCTGTCGCGGTGGGCGACGAAGTCGGCCAGGGCGGTGAGCTCGGCCACGGCCTCGGGCGTGAGCGTGGACGACGGGAGCGACGAGACGGCGCGCGTGGCCAGCTCGTCGATGGAGGCCTCGATCGCCGCGACCGCGCCGGTGTCGTGGAGCACGAGCTGGATGGCGGCGATGTCGTTGGCGTTCAGGTCGGCCCGGCCGACGCGGGCCAGCACGTCCGCCTGCCGGGCGTCGGCCGCCTGGGTGGCGAGGGCGAGCAGTGGCGTGGGCTTGCCCTCCCGCAGGTCGTCGCCCACGGGCTTGCCGGTGGCGGACTCCTCGCCGAACGCGCCGAGCAGGTCGTCGCGCAGCTGGAAGGCCTCGCCCAGCGGGTCGCCGTACGCCGACAGGGACGCGGCCAGCGCGTCGAACCGGCCCGCCAGCGCCGCGCCCACGTGGAGCGGCCGCTCGATCGTGTACTTGCCGGACTTGTACCGGGCGATGCGCCGGGCGGCCTCGTGGTCGACGCCGCCCCGGGCCGTGCCGATGAGGTCGAGGTACTGCCCGACGTTGAGCTCGGTCCGCAGCTCGTCCCACACCCGCTGCGCGTCCGGATGGGTGCGGGGGAGGAGGCGGTCCGCGTAGACGTGGGCCAGGTCGCCGAGGAGGATGGCGACGCCCTCGCCGAAGCGGCGGGGCTCGCCCCGCCAACCGGTGGCCTCGTGGTGATCCCCGTGCACGAGGTGGGCCGTGCGCGCGCCGCGGCGCACGGACGAGCCGTCCATCACGTCGTCGTGCACCAGGGCGAAGGCCTGCAGCAGCTCGAAGGCGGCCCCGGCGTCGACGATCTCGGGGCTGGCCGGATCGCCGCCTGCCCCGACGAACCCCCAGTGGCAGAAGGCCGGCCGCAGCCGCTTGCCGCCACCGAGCACGAAGCGGCGGAGCCCCTCGAGCAGCTCGCCGACCTCGAGGTCCAGGGCGCCCCAGCGGGCCGCCTCCTCGTCGAACAGCGTCGTGAGCCGGCCCTCGACGCGCGCCGAGATGGTGCTCAGACTGGCCGGTGCCGGCACCGGCACGCGGTCAGCCCTCGTCGGCATCGCCGTCGGGGGCGAGCTCGGCGACGATCTGCCCCACCTCCTCGCGGGCCGCGGTGATGCGATCTCGGCAGACGCGCAGCAGCTCCGCGGCGCGCCGTACCCGCGCCGCGAGCACGTCGACGTCGACCGCGTCGTCCTCGATCTCCGCCAGGATCGTCTCGAGCTCGGCCAGCGCGGCCGCGTAGCCGATGTCGATCGGATCGCCCGCGTCAACCATCGTCGTCCACCCTAGGACCCGAGTCGGTCGAGGTCGGGAGCACGGTGGAGCGAAGCTCGCCGCCCGCCACCCTCGTGCGCAGCTCGTCGCCCTCGGCGACGTCGTCGGGCGACCGCACGACGGTGCCGTCGCCCCGGCGGGTGATCGACCAGCCCCGGGCGAGCGTCCGATCGGGGTCGTG
>DATFFY010000385.1:0-3292 GCA_035249805.1 Acidimicrobiales bacterium
GCTCGTCGGCGGCCACCGCCTTGACCGAGGTGGTGCCGATGTCGATCCCCACAGTTGCGGACCCGGAGCCGCTCCCCGTACCTGACACGACTGTTAGCGTACGTCACAGTCCCGACGACCCCGGGGGGAGCAGTGGACGAGCTCATCGGCACCGTCGTCGGACGGTGGTACGTGACGCTGTTCGGCCTCACGTTCCTGTGGCGGGCGTCGCGCCACCTCGGTTGGCGCAAGACCGGCATCTACGTCGCGGCCGCGCTCGTCGTCGGGCTCGCCGCCGAGAACGCCTCCGTGCACACCGGCTTCCCCTACACGACGTACTCGTTCAACGAGGAGCTGCGGGGGGACGAGCTGTGGGCGTGGGACGTCCCGCTGATGGTCCCGCTCAGCTACTCCTTCATGGCGTACTTCGCGTTCGCGGCCGGGCGGCTCATCGCCTCCGGCCCGATGCGCACCAGGGCGCCGCGGCCCTGGCAGGAGCTGCTCGTGGCCTGGATGCTCGCCGTGTGGGCGCTCTGGGTGCTCGACCCGGTCAGCCGCCTCGGCGACGAGTTCTACCTCGACGAGCTGTTCCAGTACCGCGGGCCCGGCTTCTGGTTCGGCCTCCCGCTCGGCTCCCAGGTCGGCTTCGCCGTCACCGCCGCGATCCTGCTCCTCGTGCTGCACCGGCTGGACCGCGACGCTCCCGACGAGGTCGTGCCCAAGGGCATCCGCGAGCACCCGCACCTCGTCGCGCTCGTCACGTACCACGGCCAGGTCTTCCACCTGGCCGCGGTCGCCTTCTACCTGGAGGCCGACACCCTCGGCGGCTCGGCCGTCCTGATGTGGGTCCCCGCCGCCGTCGTCACAGCGGTCCACTGGTCGCAATCACGCGCCCAGCACCAGCGGGAGGTGGAGGACGCCGCGAGCCAGGCGGCTGGGGAGCCGGTCGACCGGGCCGACGACCTCGTAGCCGGGCCAGCGGGCCAGTAGCTCCTCGAACAGCACGCGGGCCTCGAGCCGGGCCAGCCCCGCGCCGAGGCAGTAGTGCTCCGCGTACCCGAACGACACGTGGGGGTTCGGCGTGCGGGTGACGTCCAGCCGGTCGGCGGTGGGGCCGAAGACGTCCTCGTCGCGGTTGGCCGACTGGTAGCAGAGGAGGAGGTAGTCGCCCTCGGCGATCGGGGTGCCCGACAGGGTGGTGTCCCGCGTCGCCGTGCGGCAGAAGCTCATGATCGGCGCCTCCCACCGCAGGAGCTCCTCGACCGCGACGGGCAGGCGGGCCGGCTCCTCGGCCAGGAGCTTGCGCTGGTCGGGGTGCTCGTGGAGGGCGACCAGGCTGTTCGAGATGAGGGTGCGCGTGGTCTCGTTGCCGGCCACCAGGAGCGTGAGGACGAACATGTTGATGTCCTCGTCGGACACCGCCTCGCCGTCGACCGTGCCATGGGCGAGCACGGACACGAGGTCGTCCCGGGCCTCGGCGTGGCGGTCCTGCACGATGGCGTCGATGTAGACGAACAGCTCCGCGGCCAGGGCGAGGGCCTCGTCAGTGAACTCGCTGGCCGCCTCGATCATCGCGTCGGACCAGCGCCGGAAGTCGGCCAGGTCCGACTCCGGGACGCCGACCAGCTCCGCGATGACCATCAGCGGCAGCGGCATCGACAGCCGCTCCACGGCGTCGATCGGCTCGCCGGTCGGCAGGCCGTCGAGCAGGTCCGTGACGATGCGGCGGACGCGGTCCTCGAGGTCCGCCACCCGCCGCACGGTCAGGCTGGGGCTCACGAGCTTGCGCCGCTTCGCGTGGAGGGGCGGGTCGAGGTACAGGATCGAGTCGGTCGACAGCACCGGGCGGGTGAGGTCCGTGAGCAGCACCCCCTTGCCCGAGCAGAAGGTGGCCGGGTCCTTCGAGACGGCCAGCACGTCCGCGTGCCTGGTGACCGCCCAGAGCGCGCCGGCCTCGCCCTCGTAGCGGTGCACCGGATCGTCGCGCCGGAGCTCCGCGAAGGTCGGGTACGGGTCCCCCGCCCAGAACCCGGGGTCGTGCAGCGGCGGCGAGGTGGTCACGTCGCCGACGTTAGGCCACCTAACGCGCGTGTCAGGTTTCCCTGGTACGTTCGCCCGCGATGAGGGCGCTCGTCTTCGGCGTGACGACGCAGGAGTTCCTGCCTCCGGAAGGCGCGTCCCGGTTGGTGCAGAACCTCGCGATCACCCCGGTGGCGCTCCAGGACGTGCCGGACGCCCGGCCGCTCCGTCCCGACTGGCTCGTCACCCGCCCGCTGCTCACCGGCATCTGCGGCTCGGACTCCAAGCAGATCCTGTTCGACTTCGGCGACGGCGACAGCGACAGCGCGCTGAGCGCGCTCTGCTCGTTCCCCCAGGTCATGGGCCACGAGGTGGTGGCCGAGGTCGTGGAGCTCGGACCGCAGGCGGAGGGGTTCGAGATCGGCCAGCGGGTCGTGCTCAACCCGTGGCTGACCTGCGTCACCCGCGGCCTGTCCCCCCTGTGCCCGGCCTGCGAGGCCGGCGACCTCAGCCTCTGCTGGGGGTTCTGCGACGGCGACGTGGCCCCCGGCATCCACACCGGCGTGTCGAGCGACGCCACCGGCGGCTACGCCGAGCTCATGCCCGCGCACTCCACCATGCTGTTCCCGGTGCCGGACAGCATCGACGACGAGCACGCGATCTTCGCCGACCCGTTCGCGGTGTCGCTGCACAGCGTCACCCGCCATCCCCCGCCGCTCGGGGGGCGGGCCCTCGTGTGGGGCGCGGGCGCGCTGGGCGCGTGCGCGGTGGCGATCCTGCGGGCGCTGCACCCCGACGTCGAGATCGGTGTCGTCGCGCGCTTCGACGCCCAAGCCGAGCTGGCCGCGAAGCTCGGGGCCCACGAGGTGTTCCGGCTGGGCACGCAGCCCGAGATGGTGGAGCAGCTGGCCGACTGGTCGGGCGGCACCCTGATCCCGACGATGGAGGGCCTCCCCGGGCTGCCGATGTGCCATCCGGGCGGGATCGACGTGGCCTACGACACCGTCGGCAAGCCGGAGACGTTCGAGGTCGAGGTGCGCGTCCTCAAGGCCAGGGGCACGCTCGTGAAGAGCGGCGTGCACGCGCCGGGCCGGTGGGAGTGGAGTCCCCTCTACTTCAAGGAGATCAGCTGGGTCGGCTCCAACGCGTTCGGCGTCGAGGAGGTCGAGGGTGTGCGGCAGCACGCCATCCAGCACTACCTCGACCTCGTGCAGGCCGGTCGCATCGACCTCACCGGGATGCTCACCCACACCTTCGCCCTCACGGACTGGCAGGCGGCCTTCGCGGCGCTGGC
>DATFFY010000386.1:0-6272 GCA_035249805.1 Acidimicrobiales bacterium
AGCGGGTCGCCGTAGACCTCGCTCGTGGAGGCGAGGAAGAACTTGGCGTCCTTCGCCTTCGCCAGCCCGAGGGCGTTGTGGGTGCCGAGACCCCCCACCTTGAGGATCTGGATCGGTATGCGCTCGAAGTCGACCGGCGACGCCGGGCTGGCCAGGTGCATCACCACGTCCACGGGACCGTCGATCTCGATCGGCTCGCTCACGTCGTGGTGGACGCGGCTGAAGCCGGGCCGCGCCTCGAGCTCCTCGATGTTGTCGAGGGAGCCGGTGACGAGGTTGTCGACGGCCACGACCTCCTCACCGCGGGCGAGCAGGGCGGCGCACGCGTGGGAGCCGAGGAAGCCGGCGCCGCCGGTGACGACGTACCGGGCCATCAGCTGCGGCCGATGCCGCGGTACTCGAAGCCCCGCCGCACGAGCGCGGCCCGGTCGAGGAGGTTCCGGGCGTCGACCACCTTCTTCGACGCCATCAGGTCCGCGACCTTGTCGATGTCGAGCCAGCGGAACTCGTCCCACTCCGTGAGCACGGCGAGGACGTCGGCGCCCTCGACGGCGGCGTAGGGGTCGTCCACCACCTCGATGCCGTCGAGCGGACGACCGACGGCCGGGTCGAAGGCGCGGATCTCAGCGCCCTTGGCGCGGAGCCGCTCCAGCACCGCGATCGACGGCGACTCGCGGAGATCGTCGGTGCGGGCCTTGAAGGTGAGGCCCCAGGCGCCGACCCGCCTCCCGTCGACGGAGCCCCCGGCCAGCTCGACGATCTTCTCGACGACCCGGTTGAGCTGCTCGTCGTTCACGGCCACGACGCCCTTGAGCAGGTTGAAGTCGTAGCCCGCGTCCTCGGCGATCCGGACCATCGCCCGCGTGTCCTTCGGGAAGCATGAACCACCAAAGCCCGGCCCGGGCTTCAGGAACTCGTGGCCGATGCGGCTGTCGTAGCCCATGCCGAGGGCGACGTCCTTGATGTCCGCGCCGACGGCCTCGCAGACCGCCGCGACCGCGTTGATGAACGAGATCTTCGTGGCGAGGAACGCGTTGGCGGCGTACTTGATGGTCTCGGCCGACGCGGGGTCGGTGACGATGACTGGTGCGGTGATCCCGAGGTACAGGGAGGCGACCCGCACGGCGGCGGCCTGGTCCTCCGCCCCGATGACGATGCGGTCGGGGTTGAGGAAGTCGTGGATGGCCGAGCCCTCCCGGAGGAACTCGGGGTTCGACACGACCGCGATGTCGCTGCGTCCCAGCGCCCGCTCGACGACCCGCGTGGAGCCGACCGGCACCGTCGACTTGTTCACGACGATCGCCTCGGACGGCAGGACGGGGCCGATCTCCCGGGCGGCGGCCTCGATGTAGGAGAGGTCGGCCGAGCCGTCGAGCCCCTGGGGCGTGGGCACGCAGAGGTAGGCCACGTCGCAGTCCCGCACGGCGTTGGCGGCGCCCACCACGAACGTGAGGCGCCCACCGTCGACCCCCTCCTTGACCAGGCTGTCGAGGCCGGCCTCCAGGATGGGGATCTCGCCCCGCCGGAGCATGGCCACCTTCGCCTCGTCGATGTCCGCGCAGACGACGTCGTGGCCGACGTGGGCGAAGCAGGCGCCCGTGGTCAGGCCCACGTACCCCGTTCCGATGACGGCGAGCTTCGACATCAGGCCCTGGCTCCCAGCTCCTCGAGCAGACGATCGAGTGACACACGGTAGTGCGGGAGCAGGGGCAGGCCCCCCAGCCGCAGGGCGGCGTTGTCGAGGACCGAGTTGGCCGGCCGGGGCGCCGGACGCGGCGGATCGAGCTCCGCGGTCGTGATCGGCCGGACCTTCCCGGGGTCGTGCCCGGCGGCCTCGAGGATCTCCCGGACGAACCCGTACCACGTGGTGTCGCCCTGGTTCGTCACGTGGAAGGTGCCCGGCAGCCGTGCCGCGGCCAGGCGCCGGATGGCGGCCGCGAGGTCGGCCGTGAAGGTCGGGCTGCCCCGCTGGTCGTCGACGAAGGCCAGCTCGGGCCGGTCGGCCAGCCGCAGGACCGTCTTCACCATGTTGGCGCCGTGGGCGCCGCACACCCACGCCGTCCGGACGATCGTGGAGGCCGGGTCGACCTCGAGCTCGCCGCCGAGCTTGGACCGCCCGTACGCGGACACGGGGTTGGGTCGGTCCCACTCGACGTACGGGGTCGGCTTCGTGCCGTCGAACACGTAGTCCGTCGAGACGTGGACGACGTGGGCCCGGACCCGCCGGGCCGCTTCCGCGACCCAGCGCACCCCGAGTGCGTTGATCCGCCACGCGCGGTCGGGATCGGACTCGCAGTCGTCCACGGCGGTCCACGCGCCGGCGTTGACGACCACGTCCGGAGCCGTGCCCGTGATGGCCTGCGCCACCGCGTCGCGGTCACCGAGGTCGAGGGCGGCACGGTCGCAGGCCACCACCTCGTCTCCCGCCTCGGTGCACACGCGCACGAGCTCGTGCCCGAGCTGGCCCCCGGCCCCCGTGACGAGGACGCGCATCACCCGCTCGACTTCAGCGGCCGCCACCACCACTCGTTCGCGCGGTACCAGGCGACGGTGGCCTCGAGGGCCTCGTCGAGGGTGCGCTGCCGGCGCCACCCGAGCTCGGTGATCTTGGTGATGTCGACCGAGTAGCGCCGGTCGTGGCCGAGGCGGTCCTCCACGTACTCCACGGAGGACTCGTCCTTGCCCAGCAGCTCGAGGAGCTTGTCGACGAGCACCCGGTTCGGCGTCTCGTTCCCCGCGCCGATGTTGTAGATCTCGCCTGGTGCCCCCTCGTGGAGCACCAGGTGCACGCCGGCGCAGTGATCGTCGACGTAGAGCCAGTCCCGCTCGTTCAGGCCGTCGCCGTAGAGCGGGATCCTGCCGCCGTCGAGCAGGTTGGTGGTGAACAGCGGGATCGCCTTCTCGGGGTACTGGTAGGGCCCGAAGTTGTTCGTGCAGCGGGTGACCGTGACCGGTACGCCGTGGGTGTGGTGGTACGACAGCGCGATCAGGTCCGACCCCGCCTTCGACGCGGAGTACGGCGACCGGGGCTCGAGCGGATCGGTCTCCTTCGAGCTCCCGGTCTCCACCGACCCGTACACCTCGTCGGTGCCGATGTGGACGACGCGCGGCACCTCGAGGCGGCGGGCGGCGTCCATGACGATGTTCGTGCCGAAGCAGTTCGTGGTGACGAAGTCGTCGGCCCCTGCGATCGACCGGTCCACGTGGCTCTCGGCCGCGAAGTGGACGACCGCGTCCACGCCCTGCATCGCGTCCTCCAGGGTGCCGGGGTCGCAGATGTCGCCCTTCACGAACGTGTACCGGGGGTCGTCGTCGACGTCCTTGAGGGTCGAGAGGTTCCCGGCGTAGGTCAGCGCGTCGTAGACGACGACCTCGTCGTCGGTCTGCTCGAGGACGTAGCGCACGTAGTTGGAGCCGATGAACCCGGCGCCGCCGGTGACCAGCTGCTTCATGACGGGCTCCCGGGGAGGTCGGCGAACAGGGGGGCGTCGAGGTCCTTCTGGGAGATCTGGGCCCGGTCGTCGCGGTCGATCGGGATCGGCCACTCGATGCCCAGCGCGGGGTCGAGGGGCGTGCAGGCGAGCCCCGCCATCGTCGGGGTCCACTCGTCGTCGAAGCAGTACAGGTACTGCGTGCCGTCCTCGAGGGCCTGGAAGCCGTTGCCCACACCGGCGGGGACCAGCACCTGGTCGCCGGGCCCCAGCGTGCGGGCGACGACCGCGCCGTGCGTCGGCGAGGGGGGACGGAGGTCCACCCACGCACCGAGCACCCGCCCGCTCACCACCGCGACCAGCTTCGTCATGGCCTCCGCGTGCATCCCCCGCACGCCGCCGCGGCGCGTCTCGGTCACGTTCACCTGGAGGAACCGGCCGAGCTTCAGCCCGGCCGCCTCGAACGCCGACTCCCGGAAGAACTCGCGGACCGTGCCGCGGTCGTCCGTGACCTGCTTCATCGTGAGGACGTGCAGGCCCTCGATCGCGCTCGGCTGCGCCTCGAACTCGACCAGCTCCGCCATCAGGGCTGCTTGCTCTCCGGCTCGAACTCGAGGAACCGCAGCAGCAGGTCGCCGTAGCCGCTCTTCATGAGGTCCTCGCCCTGGTCGGCCGCCGCGGCGAGCGCCCGCAGCTGGTCGCCCGAGATGAAGCCCTCGCGGTACGCCGCCGTCTCGGGCGCGCCGATGAGCAGCCCCTTGCGGTGCTGCTGGGCGCCCACCCAGGTCTGCGCGTCGAGCAGCGCGTCGAAGGTCCCGACGTCGAACCACTCCGTGGAGAAGGGCAGGCGGCACACCTCGAGCCGGCCCTCGGCCAGGTAGTGGCTGTTGACCTCGCTGATCTCGAGCTCGCCGCGGGTGCTCGGCTGGATGTGCTTCGCCACCTCGACGACCGAGTTGTCGTAGAAGTAGAGCCCCGGGATCATGTAGTTCGACGGGGCCACGATCGGCTTCTCGTGGATCGCGAGCACGTTGCCCTCGGAGTCGAGCTCGAGGACGCCGTACCGCTCGGGGTCGGGGACCCACAGGCCGAACACGACCGCGCCGTCGGGGTCGGTGTGGTCCTGCAGCTGCTCGCCGAGGTGCCACCCGTAGAAGATGTTGTCGCCGAGGACGAGCGCCACGTCGTCCTCGCCGATGAACTCCTCGCCGATCAGGAACGCGGCGGCGATGCCGTTCGGCTCGGGCTGGACGGCGTACTCGAACCGGCAGCCCCACTGGGAGCCGTCGCCGAGGAGGGCCTCGAACAGCGGGATCTGCTCGGGCGTGGAGATCACGAGGATCTGGTTGATCCGGGCGTGCAGCAGCGTCGAGATCGGGTAGTAGACGAGCGGCTTGTCGTAGACGTGCATGAGCTGCTTCGACGTCGCCCGGCTGGCGGGGCTGAGGCGCGTCGCTCGGCCACCGGCCAGCACGATTCCCTTCACGGCGAGCGAGTCTACGAGTCTCGGCCTACTCGACCGGCAGGCCGAGCTCGCGGCTGATCACCAGGCGCTGGATCTCGCTGGTGCCCTCGCCGATCTCGAGGATCTTGGCGTCCCGGTAGAACCGGCTCACCGGGGTCTCGTCCATGAACCCGTACCCGCCGAAGACCTGCGTGGCCGTCCGCGTGGCCGTGACGGCCGCCTCGGTGGCGTGGAGCTTGGCCATGGCGGCGGCCTGCTTGAACGGCCGGCCGGTGTCGTGGAGCCAGGCCGCGTGGTAGGTCAGCAGGCGGGCGGACTGCGCCAGCACGGCCAGGTCGGCGACGGGGAAGGCCACGCCCTGGTTGGCTCCGATCGGCTTGCCGAACGCGCTGCGGTCCTTCGCGTACTGCGTGGCGTGCTCGAGGCAGCTCTGGATGCAGCCCACGGCGAGCGCCGCGATCGCGATGCGGCCGTCGTCGAGGGTGGCGAGGAACTGGGCGAACCCGCGGCCGCGCTCCCCCAGGAGGTTCTCCTCCGGCACCCGGCAGTCCGTGAACGTGAGGCCGTGCGTGTCCGAGGCGTGCCAGCCCATCTTCCGGTACGGCGGCTGCACCTCCAGGCCCGGCGTGCCGGCGGGCACGACGATCGTGCTGACCTCGCCCGGACCCGTGCGGGCGGTGACGGTGACGATCGAGGTGATGTCGGTGCCCGAGTTCGTGATGAACGCCTTCTCGCCGTTGAGCACCCACTCCCGCGCCGCCTCGTCCAGCACGGCCGTGGTGCGGGTGCCGCCGGCGTCGCTGCCCGCTTCCGGCTCGGTGAGCCCGAAGGCGCCGAGCGCCCGCCCCGCGCACATGTCCGGCAGCCACCGCTGTCGCTGCTCCTCGGTCCCGAACCGGTAGATCGGGTTGGCCCCGAGGCCGACGCCCGCCTCGAGGGTGACGGCCATCGAGTGGTCGACGCGGGCCAGTTCCTCGATCGCGATGCACAGCATCGTGAGGTCGCCGCCCCCGCCGCCGTACTCCTCCGGGAACGGGATGCCGAAGAGGCCCAGCTCTCCCATGGCCAGCACGACGTCGGTGGGGAAGGTGTGCTCCCGGTCCCAGGCCTCGGCGTGGGGGGCGATCTCCGCCTCGGCGAACTCGCGCACGACCCGTCGCAGCGCCTCGTGCTCGGGTTTCGGGTCCTGGAACATCGAGGGCTGATCGTACGCTGGCGCCATGCCCGCAACGCCCGCTGCCCCACCCCTGGCGGTGGTGGGCGGACGGCTGGCCACCGACCTCGTCGACGTCACCTCGGACCTCGCCGCGCTGGACTCGTCCGGGTTCTGGGCAGTCGTGCTCCCGTTCGAGGACGAGCCGGTGTGCGCCCGGTTC
>DATFFY010000387.1:0-2888 GCA_035249805.1 Acidimicrobiales bacterium
CGGCCGTCGCAGCGCGCGCTGACCCGCGAGCCGGCCGTGGCCGACCTGCGCCTCGAGGTCACCAGGGACCACGACCTCGGCGTCACGCTGCTGTCCTGGGTGCACAACCCCCACCCGTCGGTGGTGGGGCCGATCGAGGACGTCGCCCGCGCCGGCGCCGCGGCCCTGGCGGTCGAGGAGCTGCTGCTCGCCGTGCGCTAGTGCTCGAGCAGGGTGGAGCGCAGCCGGGTGATCGTGGCCGGGGCGACCCCGAGCTGCAGCGCGAGGTCCTCCATCGAGCCGTGCACGCGCTGGACCTCCGCCAGGAACTCGAGCATCGCCTCGGCCGGCGCCTCGAGGTACTCCTTCGGCTGCTTCGACATGGCGTCGATCGCCTCGGGGAACTCCGTGTTGATCCAGGCCGTGAAGGCACCCATCGCGGCGGCGCTGAGGTGGTAGTCGGCGGCGATGTCCTCGGGGGCCACGCCGACGAGGCCGAGCACGACCGCGGCGACGACGCCGGTGCGGTCCTTGCCGGCCGAGCAGTGGAAGAGGAGCGGCGGCTCCTCGGCGATGAGCTCCACGGTGCGGGCGATCGACCCGCCGCCCTCGACGAGCATGTCGAGGTACCGGTCGCGCAGGAAGGCGACGGCGCCGTCGGTGGCCTCGAGGTCGCGCTCGGACCACATCTGCTCGAGCACGGGCAGGTGGTGCCATTGGACGGGGATGTGCTCGTCCGGGAAGCGGCCGCGGTGCTCGACCTCCCCGTGGGTGCGCAGGTCGACGACCGTCCGGAGCCCGAGCGCCTTGGCCACCTCGAGGTCGTCCCCGTCGAGCCGGTTCACGCCGTCGGCCCGGAAGACCAGGCCGGAGCGCACCCGGGCGCCCCCGCTCGTGGGGATGCCGCCGAGGTCACGGACGTTGAAGACGCGCTCGAAGGCGATGCGGCGGTCCAGGTCGACGGGATCGGGGGTCATCCTCACGGGTCGACGCTATCGGGGGTGGGTGGCGGCGCGGTCACCCCCAGGTGTCGCGCGGGTGTCCGGCCGGCGACCGCTACTCGCTGGTCGGTCCCTCGAAGCGCGGGGCGCGCTTGTCCTGGTGGCTCGCGAGGCCCTCGCGGGCGTCGGGCCCGCCGAAGCCGAGGAACTCGTAGGCGAGCGAGGCGTCGAACAGGGCGGTCTGCTGGCGGTACCACGCGTTGAGCGTCTGCTTGGTCCAGCGGATCGCGGCCTGGGCCCCGCCGGCCAGCTGCTCGGCCACCTCGAGGGCCTTGGCGTGCACCTGGTCGTCGTCGACGCACAGCGACACGAGGCCGATGCGCTCGGCCTCCTCCCCCGTGAGCGGCTCGCACGTCAGCAGGTGGTACTTGGCCTTGGCCATGCCGCACAGGAGGGGCCAGCAGATGGCGGCGTGGTCGCCGGCGACGACCCCGAGCCGGGTGTGGCCGTCGATGATCCGGGCGGTCCGGGCGACGATCGACACGTCGGCCAGCAGCCCCGCGGCGAGGCCCGCACCGACCGCGGGCCCGTGCATCGCGGAGACGATGGGCTTCGAGCAGTCCACGACGTTGAGCACGAGGTCGCGGGCCTCGCGCAGGACGCGGACCCGCACGGCGTAGTCGTCCAGGATCGCCTGGATGAGGTCGAAGCTGCCGCCGGAGGAGAACGCGCGGCCGGCGCCCTGGAGCAGCGCGACGTTCGTGTCGGGGTCGCGGTCGACGACCAGCCACACGTCGGCGAGCTGCCGGTGCACGGCGTGGTCGACGGCGTTGAGGCCCGGGCTGTCCAGCGTGATCCGGAGCACGCCGGTCGCGGGCCGGTCGAAGGTCAGGTCCGGGAAGTCGGCGTAGCGGTCGGTCACGATCCCTCCTGGGTCCATGACCGGCCGAACCTAGCCGGGGCTACGTGGTGGCGGTCAGGTCGTCGGGGGCCATGGCCCCGATGGCCACCAGCCGGCCGGTGAGGTCCGGCGTGAGGAGGCCGATCTTGCGGAGGTTGGGCGTGATCTTGGCGAACAGGATGCGCTGGAAGAGCTGGAGCATCGGGGACTGCATCGAGTCGCGGAGGCCGTCGTCGAGCGGGATGCCGAGGCGCTCCCACACCTCGGTCGCCATGAACCGGTCCCGCATGAGCCACGCGGCCTCCACCACGAAGTCCTCGCGGTCGCGCCGCTCGGCCTCGGACATCTCGTCGTAGACGCCGGCCAGCGAGAGCGCGCCGAAGGCGACGTGCCGCGCCTCGTCGGCCATCACGTAGCGCGTGATCTCCTTGATGAGCGGCTCGGTGGAGTACTGGTGGATCAGCCCGAACGCGGCGAGCGCGATGCCCTCGACGATGATCTGCATCCCGAGGTAGGTCACATCCCAGCGCGAGTCGGCGATGACCATCTCGAGCAGCTGCTGCAGGTTGTCGTTGATCGGGTAGGTGAGCTCGAGCTTCTCCTGCAGGTAGCGGGCGTACACCTCCACGTGGCGGGCCTCGTCCATCACCTGGGTCGCGCCGTAGTGCTTCGCCTCGACCCAGGGCACCTGCTCGACGAGCTTCGCGGTGGCCAGCAGCGCGCCCTGTTCGCCGTGGAGGAACTGCGACGTCATCCACGCGTTGAACTGGTGTGCCGCGTTCGCCCGCTCGACCGGGCTGAATCGCTCGAAGGAGCTCGCGGCGACGAGCGGGAGGTAGTCGGCCAGCCCCCCGGTGTCGAGCGGGTCGACGTCGATCGACCAGTCCACGTCGGTCGTGGCGTTCCACTGGGACCGCTTGGCCTTGCTGTACAGCTTCGTCAGGTCGGTGCGGCCGCCGTCGTACGCCCACGAGAACTGCACCGCGCCCTCGCGCGGCACGGCCACCCCGCCGGGCTCGCCCGGGAGCGGGCGGGTGCGGGGGCGGGCGGTGAGGCGGGGCGCCTCG
>DATFFY010000388.1:0-2305 GCA_035249805.1 Acidimicrobiales bacterium
CGGGTCTGGGCGTGCTCGGCCAGGACGGGCGGCCGGGCCCGGGGCAGCGGCACCTCGCCCACCACCCGCTCGGGCGACGCCGTCTTGAGGAACGAGGCGCGGCGACCGGACCAGCGCCACGCCGCCCACCCGGCGAGCTCGAGGAGGTCCCTCGTCGGCCCGCGACCGCTGCGCTTGGCGAGCGGCTGGAGCACCAGGTCGGCCGGGGGCGTGACGCCGACCTCGACGATCCAGCCACCCACCCGCCGGCCGTGCAGGACGATGCGGACGACGTCCCCGACGCGCACCTGGTCCCGGAGCGCGTCCGGGACCAGGTAGTCGAAGGTCTTGTCGATGGCCGGCACGTCCGGGAGCACCCGGACCACCAGCGGGGTCACAGACTCAATGCGGACTTGAGGTCGTCGACCCGGGTGGTGTGCTCCCAGGTCAGGTCCTTGTCGGTGCGGCCGAAGTGGCCGTACGCCGCGGTCTTGGCGTAGATCGGCCGGCGCAGGTCGAGGTCCCGGATGATCGCGGCCGGGCGCAGGTCGAACACCTGGTGGACGGCCTCGCCGATCTTGAGCGGGTCGACCGCCTCCGTGCCGAAGGTCTCGACGAGGAGGGAGACGGGCTGGGCCACGCCGATGGCGTAGGCCACCTGCACCTCGCACCGGGTCGCGGCGCCGGAGGCGACGACGTTCTTGGCCACCCAGCGGGCCGCGTAGGCGGCGGACCGGTCGACCTTCGACGGGTCCTTCCCCGAGAAGGCGCCACCGCCGTGGCGGGCGGCGCCGCCGTACGTGTCCACGATGATCTTCCGACCGGTGAGACCGCAGTCGGCGTGGGGGCCGCCCAGCACGAACGTGCCGGTGGGGTTCACGAGCACCCGCACGTCGGAGCAGTCGATGTTCGATGGCAGCAGCGGGGTGATGACGTGCTCGATCAGGTCGGGCTTGATGAGCGTCTCGGCGTCGAGGCCGGGCTGGTGCTGCGTCGAGATGAGGACGGTGGTGAGCCGCTTGGGCGCGTTGTCCTCGTAGTCGACGGTGACCTGGGTCTTCCCGTCGGGGCGCAGGTACGGGAGGATCCCCGCCTTGCGGACCTCGGCGAGGCGGTGGGCCAGCCGGTGCGCGAGCCAGATCGGCAGCGGCATGAGGTCCTCGGTCTCGTTGCAGGCGTAGCCGAACATCATCCCCTGGTCGCCGGCGCCCTGGGCGTTGAGGGCGTCCTCGCCCGAGACGCCGGTGCGGGTCTCGAACGCGGTGTCGACGCCCTGGGCGATGTCGGGCGACTGCGGGTCGATGGTGGTGATGACGCCGCAGGTGTTGCCGTCGAAGCCCATGTTCCCGTTGTCGAACCCGATCTTGTTGATCGTGTCGCGCACGATCTTCGGGATCTCGACGTAGGCGTTGGTGGTGATCTCACCGGCGACGACGACCAGACCCGTGGTGACCATCGTCTCGCACGCCACGCGGGCGGCCGGATCCTCGGTGAGGATGGCGTCGAGGACCGAGTCCGAGATCTGGTCGGCCATCTTGTCGGGATGGCCCTCGGTCACGGACTCTGAGGTGAAGGTCCACTGGCGGGTCACGCACTGCTCCTTGGGTCGGATGCTGGGGGTCTCGGGATGGCGTCCAGGACGGCGCGGGCGATGGCCCGCTTGTCGGACAGCGCCACCTCGGTGGTCGCGCCGTCCCCGCCCAGGATGACGACCGCGTTCGTGTCGTGCTCGAAGCCCACACCGGGCGCCGAGACGTCGTTGCCGACGATGAGGTCGATGCCCTTGCGGCGGAGCTTGTCCGCCGCGTTGGCTCGCAGGTCGTCGGTCTCCGCGGCGAAGCCGACGAGCACCTGACCAGGCCGCCGACGGGCGCCGAGCTCGGCGAGGATGTCGGTCGTCGGCTCGAGGACGACCTCGGGCGCACCGCCGTCCTTCTTGAGCTTGGAGTCCGCCGCGTGCACCGGCCGGAAGTCGGCCACGGCGGCGGCCATGACGATGATGTCCGCACCGTCGGAGCGGCTGAGCACCGCGTGCTCCATCTCCGCTGCGGTGTCGACGCGCACGACGTCGATGCCGAGCGAGGTCGGCAGGTCCACGGTCGTGACGAGCGTGACCTTCGCGCCCCGCGCCGCCGCCTCCTCCGCGACCGCGTGGCCCTGCTTGCCCGAGGACCGGTTGCCGATGAAGCGCACCGGGTCGATCGGCTCGCGCGTGCCACCCGCCGTGACGATGACGCGGCGACCGGTGAGGTCCGCGGCGGGAACGGCCGACGGCGACCGCAACAGCTGGACCGCAGCGGCCACGATCGCCTCCGGCTCCGCCAGC
>DATFFY010000389.1:0-2582 GCA_035249805.1 Acidimicrobiales bacterium
CTGGCGGATGCGGCGCGCCTCGCGGTCGTCGGGATGGGGAAGCTCGGCGGCGCCGAGCTCAACTACTCGAGCGACGTCGACGTGCTCCTCGTGGGGGAGGGCGACGCCGCCGTGCTCGACCGTGCGGCGCGGGAGCTGCTCGACAGGGCCAGGCGATGCTTCCGTGTGGACGTCGGCCTGCGCCCCGAGGGGCGGGACGGCTCTCTCGTGCGCTCGGTGGCGGCCTACCAGGCGTACTGGGACCGGTGGGCCGATCCCTGGGAGCGGCAGGCCCTGCTCAAGGCGGTGCCCGTGGCCGGCGACCTCGAGCTCGGCGAGCGCTGGGCCGCGGCGGCCGAGGAGGTCGTGTGGGGCGCGCCCTTCACCGCCGACGACCTGCGCCACGTCCGGGCGCTGAAGGCACGGTCCGAGGAGGAGGTGCGCAGGACCGGTGCCGCCGACCGCGAGGTGAAGCGCGGTCCCGGCGGCATCCGCGACGTGGAGTTCTCCGCGCAGCTCCTGCAGCTCGTGCACGGCCGCGTCGACGAAGAGCTCCGCTCCCGCGGCACCCTCGACGCGCTCGGTGCGCTGGCCCGAGGCGGGTACGTCGACGCGGAGGACGCCGCCGCGCTGGCGACCTCGTACCGGTTCCTCCGCCGCGTCGAGCACGCGCTGCAGCTCGAGGACGAGCGCCAGACCCACACGGTCCCCGCCACCCGTGACGACCGGCGCCGCTTGGCCCGGGTGCTCGGCTACCAGGGCAACCCCGAGGGCGGCCCCACCGAGCAGCTGGACCGCGACCTCGCGCAGCACCGCGGTCGCGTGCGCTCGGTCCACGAGCGGGTGTGGTTCCGCCCGCTCCTCGAGGCGCTCTCCGGCGCGGGCCCGCTGTCGCCGGAGGTCGCGGCCGAGCGCCTGGCCGCGTTCGGCTTCACCGATGTCGAGCGCACCCGGCAGGCGGTCGCCGAGCTGACCCGTGGCCTCACCCGCTCCTCGCGGATGATGCAACAGCTCCTGCCGCTGCTGCTCGACTGGCTGTCCACCTCCCCCGACCCCGACCTCGGGCTGCTCGGCCTCCGCCGGCTCGCCTCCGGCGAGGCGCGCTCCCGGGCGCTGGCCGACGACTTCCGCGAATCGCCGGAGGTCGCCCGCCTGATCGCGCTGCTGCTCGGGACCAGCCGGAGGTTGGGCGACGTCCTCGTCGGCAACCCCGACCTCATCGAGCGGCTGCCCTACCCCGAACGGCTGCGCACCCGGCCTCGGGACGAGCTGATCGGGAGCGCCCACGCCTCGCTCGCGTGGCGGACCGACCCGGACGACCAGCAGCGCGCCCTCTTGCGCTGGCAGCAGCGCAACCTGCTCGGCATCGCCGCCCGCGACGTGCTCGCCGGCGAGCCCGTCGAGATCGTCGGGCGGGACCTCACCGCGCTGGCGGAGGCCTCGTTGCAGGCCACGCTCGACCTCCTCGAGCCACGGGTGCCCTTCGGGGTCGTGGCCTTCGGACGCCTGGGCGGGGCCGAGCTCGCCTACGCCAGCGACCTCGACGTCGCCTTCGTCCACCAGGGCACGAGCGCGGCCGAGGTGGCCGAGGCCGAGCGGGTGGCCACCGGCCTGCTCCGCTTCGTCGGTGGCGGCACTCCGGCCGAGCGGCTGTGGGCCATCGACGCCGCGCTGCGGCCCGAGGGCCGCAACGGACCGCTCGTCCGCAGCCTCGAGGGATGGCAGGCGTACCTCGACCGTTGGGTGTCGACCTGGGAGCGCCAGGCGTACCTGCGCGTCCGCGGCGTCGCCGGCGACCCGTCGCTCACCGACGAGCTCGTCGAGGCCATCGACGCCGCGATCTGGGCCCGGCCCTTCGACGACGACGACGTGCGGGAGGTGCGCCGCATGAAGGTCCGCATCGAGCGCGAGCGCCTCGCGCCCGGCGACGATCCGGAGTTCCACCTCAAGCTCGGCCGCGGGTCGCTCTCCGACATCGAGTTCACCGTGCAGCTGCTGCAGCTCCGCCACCGCGTGCCCGGCCCCCGCACCCTCGGCGCGCTCGAGGCGCTCGTCGAGGAGGGCCATCTCCCGGCCGAGGAGGCCGACGTGCTCACCGAGGCGTACCGCTTCTGCGAGCGCACCCGGAACCGCACCTTCCTCGTCGTCGGGGAGGGCGACTCGCTCCCGCTCCGGCCCGAGCAGGCCACGCCGCTGGCCCGCTCGCTCGGCGATTCGGTCGCGGGCCTGCGGGCCGAGTACCGCAGGGTCACCCGTCGGGCCCGCAGGATCGTCGAGCGCCGCTTCTACGACCGGGCCTGACCGTCGTGCGAGGATGAGCCGATGCCGCTCCACCCGCAGGTGCAGCCGATCCTGGACGGCCTCGCGGCCGCCGCCGGGCCCCGGCTCGAGGACATGGCGCCGTCCGAGGCGCGCGAGATGTTCAGGGCCCTCGCGCAGCTCGCCGCCGGCGCCGAGGTGGCCCGCGTCGAGGACCGTGCCATCCCCGGGCCCGGAGGCGAGATCCCGCTGCGCGTGTACTGGCCGACCGAGCCCGCCGGCGAGCCGCCTGGGGTGCTCGTGTGGCTCCACGGCGGCGGCTGGGTGATCGGGGACCTCGACAC
>DATFFY010000390.1:0-5028 GCA_035249805.1 Acidimicrobiales bacterium
GCCGGCGACGATGCGCGGGGCGGGTCGGCCGGCCGCGGCGGCCGCCTCGGTGATCCGCGGCGCGACGTGGTCGCCGATGGCCCGCTCGTCGGCCAGCCAGAGGATCGTGCCGTCGGTGCGCTCACCCGCGAGCTGCAGCATCCTCGGCCCGAGGGCGGCGAGCAGGACCGGGGTGGGGGCCACGTCGGTCACGTCGAGCGGCTGGTGGACCCGGAAGGCCTCGTTCTCCACGTCCACGCGGCCGGGCCCGGCCAGGGCGGGTCCGAGCACGTCGAGGTACGAGCGCATCGTGGCGAGCGGCCGCTCGTACGGGAGGCCGAGCATCTCGTCGATGATCCAGTGGTGCGACACGCCGAGGCCGAGGAGGAGCCGACCTCCGCAGACGGCCTGGGTCGACAGCGCCTGCTGGGCGAGGGCGATCGGGTGCCGCGGCTGCACGGGGACGACGGCGGTCCCGATCTCGATGCGGGACGACACGTCGCCGAGCAGCGCGGCGGCGGTCAGCGCGTCGAACTCGTCGGGGATCTGCGGGACCCAGACCGTCGAGAGGCCGGCCTCCTCGGCCCACCGGACGTCCTCCCGCATGCGCTCGACCTTCGTGGCGTACCTGCCCCGCTCCGGTCCGACCATGAGGCCGATGCGCATCGCTCCCCTTCCCTTGAGAACTACGTTCTCCGTATCGAGTAACGTAACTCCCCACCGATCGGGAAGCCAGCGAGGGGGACCGGTGCACGCCGCCAAGGACGTCTACTACGACCCGTACGACTTCGAGATCGACACCGACCCGTACCCGGTGTGGAAGCGCCTGCGCGACGAGCAGCCCCTCTACTGGAACGACAAGCACGAGTTCTACGCGGTCAGCCGCTTCGCCGACGTCGAGCAGGGCCTGCTCGACGTCAAGACCTACTCGTCGGCCAAGGGCTCGCTGCTCGAGCTGATCAAGGCGGACGTCCAGATGCCGCCGGGGACCTTCATCTTCGAGGACCCGCCCACCCACGCCCTCCACCGGGGTCTGCTGTCGCGGGTGTTCACGCCCCGCCGCATGGCCGCCATCGAGCCGAAGGTGCGCGAGTTCTGCGCCCGCAGCCTCGACCCGCTCGTGGGCTCGGGCGGCTTCGACTTCATCGAGCACCTCGGCGCCCAGATGCCGATGCGGACGATCGGCATGCTCCTCGGCATCCCGGAGGAGGACCAGGAGGCGATCCGCGAGGGCATCGACGCGGGCTTGCGGATGGACTCCGACGACGGGCTCCCCCCGGCGGTCCGGTCGTACGGGGAGGACGAGGTGGCGACCGGCGCGCAGGTCTTCGAGGCCTACATCGACTGGCGGGCCGAGCACCCCTCGGACGACCTCATGACCGACCTCCTGCAGGCCGAGTTCGAGGACCTGGACGGCACCCGCCGCCGGCTCACCAAGACGGAGGTCCTCAACTACGTCAACCTGATCGCCGGCGCCGGGAACGAGACCACCACGCGCCTGATCGGCTGGACGGGCAAGGTCCTGGCCGAGCACCCGGACCAGCGGGCCGAGCTCGTGGCCGACCGCTCCCTCCTGCCGGGGGCCATCGAGGAGCTCCTCCGCTACGAGGCGCCCTCCCCCGTGCAGGCCCGCTACGTCACGCGCGACGTCGAGCTCCACGACCAGGTGGTCCCGGCCGGGTCCGTCATGCTGCTGCTCAACGCCTCGGGCAACCGCGACGAGCGGAAGTTCCCGGATGGCGACCGCTTCGACATCCACCGCACGATCGACCACCACCTGTCGTTCGGCTACGGCATCCACTTCTGCCTGGGCGCGGCGCTGGCCCGCCTCGAGGGACGGGTCGCCCTCGACGAGGTGCTCCAGCGCTTCCCGACGTGGGAGGTCGACTGGGACCGCGCCGTCCAGGCCCGCACGTCGACCGTGCGCGGGTGGGAGACCCTCCCCGTCCTGACCTGACCCTCAGCGGGTGAGGAGGAGCACGCCCGAGGGGGTGCCGCCGCCGGTGCTCACGACCGCGACCTCCGCGTCGGCGACCTGGCGCTCGCCCGCGTCGTGGCGCAGCTGCGCGATCGCCTCGTGGATGAACCCGAAGCCGTGGGTGCGGCCCTCGGACAGCTGGCCGCCGTGGGGGTTCACGGGCAGCTCCCCGTCGAGGGCGATGCGGCGGCCCTGGTCGAGCCAGTCCTTCGCCTCGCCGAGCCCGCAGAAGCCGAGCGCCTCGAGCCACGACAGCGCGTTGAACGTGAACCCGTCGTACACGCAGGCCAGGTCCACGTCGGCGGGGCGCAGGGAGGTGCGGGTCCAGAGGTGGGCCGCCTGCCCGAGCACCTGCGGCTCGTGGGTGACCGTGTCCTGGTCCCACGACACGCGCTCGAGGATCTGCGTGCCGACGGCCTCGACGCGGACGGCCGGGTGGGGGAGGTCGCCGGCCACGGACGCGTCGGACACGATCACCGCGATCGAGCCGTCGCACGGCACGTCGCAGTCGTAGAGGCCGAACGGGCTCGTGATCGGGCGGGCCGACAGGTAGTCGTCCATCGTCATCGGGTCGCGGTAGATGGCCACCGGGTTGCGACCGGCGTTCGCGCGGTCGGTCAGGGCGATCCAGCCGAGCACCTCGCGGCCGGCGCCGAAGCGGTGCAGGTACTGGTTGGCGTGCATGCCGATCCAGTTGGCGGCCGACATGGCGCCGTACGGCAGTCGCCACTCCTGCATCGGCCCGGACACGCGGCGTCCGCCACCGCTCGACAGGCGCAGCGCGGCGAACGTCGACTCCCACACGGTGCGGAAGCAGAGGACGTGCCGGCACAGCCCGGCCGACACGGCGAGCATCGCGGCGATGACCGCCCCGCCGGGGCCGGGGATGTCCATGCCGCCGTTGGTCCACGTCGGCTGGATGCGGAGCGCCTCCTCGACGGCGGTGACGCCGCCCTCGCTCATGCCCATCCCGCCCATGCCGGGGTACGTGGAGAGCCCGTCGATGTCCGCGACCTCGAGGCCGGCGTCGGCGATGGCCGCGAGGCAGGCGTCGACCGTGAGCGACAGCGGGTCGACCATCAGGCGCCGGCCCAGCGCCGAGCGGCCGATGCCCGACAGGACCGAGCGGTGCTCGAAGCGCTCGTCGCTCGCCGGGGCCCGCGGCGTCGGCCTCGTGGGCGCCGGCACCGGGTCGTCGGTCGCGTCCGGATCGCCGGTCGGTGCGAACAGGGGCAGCCACACGTCCTCGTGCTGCTCGAAGCGCACCGCCACCCGCTGGCCGATGTGCACGTCGTCGGGCTCGCAGTCGACGACGTTCGTCGTCAGCCGCACCGACGGGTCCTCGTCGAGGGCCACGTTGGCGATGACGTACGGCGGGTCGAGGTCGAAGCCCGGCAGCCACGGGTGCTGGTTCACCGTGAAGCCGATGACCGTGGCCCGGCCCGACACCTCGGCCATCGTGCGGTTGCGGCTGCGGCACACCTGGCAGACGGGCACGGGGGGATGGACCAGCGCGCCGCAGTCCCCGCACGCGTCGATGCGGAGGCGACCGTCCGCCCCCGAGGTCCAGAACCGCTCGGTGGCGGGGGTCAGCTCGGGGAGGAGGCGCACCGGCTCGGGGGGACCGGGCGGGTCAGAACGTGCTGCGCAGGAAGCCGACGGCGTCGGTCGCGCTCGGGAACGAGCCGGCCTGGCCGGAGGCGAAGTACCCGATGTCGGTGACGAGCGTGATGCCGGCGATGGCCCGGGCCGCGTCGCTGCACAGGAAGGCGAGCGGGTAGGCCTGGTCGAGCGGCGTCGAGGCCTCCACGCCCAGCGCGTCGCGGTAGTCCTGGCCGAACGTGAGCCAGAGCTCGGCGTTGGCCCTCGCCAGCGGCGTGTTGGTGGGGCCGGGGAGGATCGCGTTGATCCGGATGCCCTTCTGCAGGAAGGCGAACGCCTCGCGGGCGACGTACGCGTTGACCGCGAGCTTGCTCCACAGGTAGTCGGCGTGGTTGTGGTCCACGGCCCACCGCGCCGCTTCGTCGAAGTCGCTGATCGACAGGTACTCGTTCAGCTGCTCGAGGTTCTGCTCCCAGCCGAAGCCCGCGGCCGAGGAGATCAGCCCGATGGAGGAGCCCGACCGGAGCGCGCCGCTCGCGACCATCAGCTCGATCATGTGCCGGTGGCCGAGGAAGTTGATGCGCTCGATGCCGGGCGTCCCGTCCGCGACACCGGCACAGGAGAACAGCGCGTCGACGGGCCCCCCGCAGTCCGCGGTGGCGGCCTCGATCGACGCCTTGTCGGACATGTCCACCTGGATGGCCTTGACCCCGGCCTGGGTGATCTCGGCCCGGTCCATCACGACGACCTCGGCCCCGGCGTCGAGCACGAGCTCGGCCACCGCCGCCCCCATGCCGGTCGCGCCACCCACGACGACCGCGCGCTTGCCCTTGTACGAGAACGCATCGAACAGCGACATCTGCTTCCCCTCCGTCGGTCGCGATCACCCTAGCCCGCGGAGAACATCACCTTCCCAGTGAGAGAACGTGGTTTGCGCGTTCGCCGCTCAGGCGACGCCGACCTCCAGCACGGCCTTGCCGATCACGCCGCCGTCGGCGACCAGGCGGAGCGCCGCGACCACCTCCTCGAGTCCGAAGGACGCGCCGAGGTGCGGCCCCACGCGGCCGTCGGCGAACAGGGCGAGCAGCTGCTCCTCGTCGGCCGCCGCCTCCGCGGCGTGGTGCTGGACGAAGCCCCGGAACTCGAAGCCCACCACGCGCACGCCCTTGAGGAGGACGAGGTTCAGCGGGATGCGGGGGATGGTGCCCGAGGCGTAGCCGACGGTGACGTAGCGCCCGCCCCAGCGGAGGTTGCGGAGCGCGGGCTCGGCCAGGTCCCCGCCGACGGGATCGATGACGACGTCCGCGCCGTCGGGGAGGGCGGCCCGGAGCTGCTCGCGGAGGTTCCCGGCGGTGCGGTCGACGAGCACGGTGGCGCCCCGGGCCTCGGCCACCGCGAGGCGCTCCGGCGACGAGGCGACCGCGGCCACCTCGGCACCCAGCACGGTCGCCAGCTCCACGGCCGCGAGC
>DATFFY010000391.1:0-5308 GCA_035249805.1 Acidimicrobiales bacterium
CGCCGGCGTCGCTCGACCGGCCGCCGCCGGCCGTCGGCGAGCACACCGACGAGGTGCTGGCCGAGCTCGGGGTCGACGAGGACGAGCGGGCCGCGCTCCGGCGGGCCGGCGTCCTGCCCAGCTGGGACTGACCGTCGCCGGTCGTCCCCGTCAGTCGTTCTCTTCCAGCTCCACGAGCCGCTGGAGGGCGGCGAGGATCGCCTGGGACTGCTCGCGCTGCTCCTTCACGAGCTGCGTGAGCCAGTGGGCGAAGTAGAAGAACCCGCCCAGGAAGACGAGCCCGAGGCCGAGGAGGCCGCCGGAGATCAGGTACGGGACCTGCTCGAAGTCGTAGGGCGTGTTGGACGCGCCCCACCAGCCGAGCACGACGACGACGAGGCCGAGCGGGGCGATGATGCCGCCCAGCACGAGCAGCAGCCGCTCGGACAGGAGCGACGACGTCGTGCCCACCCGCAGGGCGCGGACGCCGTCGAGGAAGCGATCGTGCCGGTCCTCGGCGTCGCCCGACTCGAGGGCGTCGAGCTCGTCCGCGAGCACCACGTCGGCGGCGTCGACGCCGGTCAGCTCGGCGTGGACGTCGTCCCCCGCGGCGAGCGGCTGCGCCCGCCGTCGGGGCTTGGTGGCAGTGCGTGTCTCAGGCATCGGTCAGCCCTCGTTCAGGTTCTCGGAGGGGGCTCGTCGAGCCCGCTGGGGCAGGAGCTGGAGGTGCCGGCGAGGACGTTGTCGGCCAGTCGGGTCGACGCTACGCCGAACAGGGGGGACAGGAGCAGGAGGAGGATGATCAGCCCGGCGGGGATCCCGGCGCTGGCGACCGAGCCGATCGTCTCGCCCAGGTCGCCGCCGGGCGTGGTCCCGGGCAGCTCCGGGAGCGGCGTGCTGAAGCCGGGGTCGCCGACGCCGCCGACGTCGAAGGGTGGGAGGCCCCCGTCGAGGGAGACGTCGCCGCCGTCACCGGCGTCCGCGTCGAACGGGCCGCTGGCGAGCGCGCTGACGGTGCCGAGCCCGAGGGTGAGGCCCGTGATGTGGTTGTTGGCGAGGAACGAGACGGGGTTCGGCAGTGGCCCGATGTTCGGGCGCAGGTCGGGCGGGATGCTCTCGATCAGCTCGATGAGGCCCTGCTGCTCCGCGCCCTTGTAGCTGAGGGTCAGGGACAGGCCCGCCGACCGGAAGGCCGATGCGCCGCTGTCGGTCTGCACCTCGTCGCCCGACAGGAGGGAGACCTGGATGCCGGCCGCGGCGAGCACCTCGTCGAGGCTGGGCACGGCCTGGTCGAGCACCTGCTCGATGAGGTCCTGGACGGGCGCGGTGAGCTGCTGCAGGCCGCCGAGCACCGGGTTGAGGACGGTGCCGAGCGGCGCGCCGGGTCCCTGCGCCGGGGGAGCCTCGTCCAGCACGAGGCCGTCCCCGGTGAGGGAGGCGGCCAGCCCGAGGAAGCGCACGCCGGTCGCCGTGGTGCCACCGTCGACCGCCCCCTCCTTGCCGTCGTGCACGGCGACGAGGTCGGTCACCAGCGAGTCGATGGAGATGACCCCGCCGAGGAGGTTCACGCCACCGAGGACGACGCGGGTGCGGCTCACGGCCTTGCCGTCCTCGATGCCGCTCCGGGAGGCGGAGGTGACGCTGGCGACGCTGATCGCGGGGTTGGCGTCGATGCTCGGGAACAGGCCGCGCGCGTCGACGCCGAGCTCGTTGGTGCGGACCTCCTGGGTCCCGATGGCCTGGCTGCTCGCGTCGAGCGGGCCGGCGGGGTAGAAGGCCTCGGCTCGCACCGGGTAGTCGGGGATGTTGCTCGCATCGGCACCGGCCTGGGCCACCAGCGAGTTGAGGTTGACGATGATGCCGCCGGGATAGAGCAGGGACGCGAGGCCGTAGCCGGTGGGGCCGGAGCTGAAGCGGGCGAGCGTCTCGGGGATGGTGAGGTCGAGCACGGGCGCGCCACCGGGGAGGAGCCCCTCGATCTCGTAGCGGGTCTGCACGCCGACGCCCCGGGACTCGAGGTCGTAGCTGCCGAAGAGCTGCTCGCCGGTCTGGCCGGTCGCGTCCTGGGCGCTCACCGGGTCGTGGAGCCCACCGGCGCCGAAGCCCAGCAGCGCCGCGGCCGCGGCCAGCCCTACGAGCGACCGTCGGACCCGGCTCCGGGCCATCCGATCACGCGGGCGCATCGGCCAGCTCCCGAGTCGTCGCCGGCGGTTCCGCGGGGGTCTCGCCCGTCGTCGCCGGAGGGCGCTGGGGCGTCCGGAAGCGGCTCGTCCACGAGAAGAGGATCCCGGCCAGGCCGTTCGGCTGCTTGCCGAGGGCGACGGCCCCGATGGCGATCACCGCGAAGACGAGGCCCGCGTACTCGGGGTACTCCGACTGCACGAACGGCAGCGCCGCGAACAGGAGGCCCCCGAGGAGCGCGCCCGTCACGGTGGTGATGCCGCCGACGTACGCGAACAGGAAGAGGAGCACGTTGTAGAGCGGCTCGAAGTCGAGCTGGCTGGCGGTGAAGCCCAGGCCGCCGTAGAGCGCGCCGGCCAGGCCGGCGATGGCCGACGACAGCGCGAACACGGCGAGCTTCGTGCGGCGCACGTCGAGGCCGAGGGTGGCACAGGCGGCCTGGCTGTCGCGCATGGCCGCGAGCCGGCGCCCGAACGCGCCGCGGCGCAGGGCGAGCACCCCGATGCCCACGAGCGCGAACACGATCCCGCACAGCACGGCGAAGGCGCGGTCCCCGGAGAAGTCGAGCCCGAAGAGCTCGAGGCGGCCCACCTCGACGCCCCCCTTCCCGTAGATGCGGGTGTCCTGGAAGATCACGTCGCGCGAGATCTGCGCGAGCGCGAACGTGACGAGCGCGAGGTACAGCCCCTGCAATCGGAGGGCGGGGAGCGCGGTGATCACGCCGAGCGGCACCGCGATCGCGGCCGCCGCGGCCAGGCCCAGGATGCTGTCGCCGCCCGCCACCTTCGCCATCGCGAACGCGCCGAGCCCGAAGAACACGTACTGGGCCAGGGAGATCTGGCCGGAGTAGCCCGTGAGGAGGACGAGGGACAGGAGGAGCGTGCCGTAGATGAGGCCGCGGCTCAGGTCGCCGAGGTAGTCGCCGGCCACCGTGGCGGCCGCGAGCACGAGCGGGATGAACAGCACACCCCGCACGACGGTGCTCGCGAACCGGGGGACCGGGGGCACGTCGCGGCTCACCAGGCGCCCGACGGTGAGCTTGGCCTCCGGGAGGGCCAGGAGCACCAGGAACAGGAAGATGCCGGGCACGCCGACCTGGAGGTGGTTCCACACCTCGGACTTCGGGAACGAGATCGGCGCGTAGCCCTGCACGAGGCCGAGCACGATCGCGCCGGCGAAGGTGAGGGCCAGGCTGCGGAGCCGGCCGAACACCGCGGCGCCGTAGGCGGCGATCACGAAGAACGTGAGGTTGATGGCGTCGAGGATGTTGCCCGCGGCGTACAGCACCCCGGCCAAGGAGGCGAGCACGGACCCCAGCACCCAGCTCGTGCGGGCGATCGTGATGGGCGGCGCGCCGGTGAGGGCGGCGAGGTCCGGGTTGTCGACGACGGCCCGCATCGCGACCCCCGTGCGCGTCGCCTTCAACAGGTAGCGCAGACCGATGGCCGCGACGACCGCCACGACGAAGAAGGTGACCTCGTCCCAGTTCAGGCGAGCGCCGAACACGGTGATGAACCGTTCGCCCCAGATGTAGTCGAGGCGGTTCTGCTCGCCGTGGGCCTGGTAGGTGGCCTGGATGACGCCGATGAGCAGGATCGTGAGGCCGATCGTGACGGTCAGCGCGGTGCCGGGCGGCGCGCCGCGGAAGCTGCGCATGATGCGCTCGAGGAGCAAGCCCATGAGGGGCGCGTAGACGAGGAGGATCGCGGCGAGGGCGAACGGCGTGGGCACGTCCCACTCGACGTGCACCTGGTAGTAGAGGAACGCAGCGGCCATGCCGACGGCCCCGTGCGCGAAGTTGAAGACGCCCGTGGTGGTGTACGTCAGCACCAGGCCGCTGGCGGCCACGGCGTACACGCAGCCGAGGCTGATGCCCACCAGGGTGAACTGCAGGAACGAGCTGCCCGACCCGGCCTCGCCGTACGCGCGGACGAGGACGAGGAGCGCGAGCGCGGACCCCGCGAGCACGCCCGCCGCGAGCTGGCGGTTCTGCCGGAAGCGGTCGAGCGGGGTGCTCAGCCGCATGCGAACCCGCCGCCCGAGGGGTGGATCTTGGTCCACTTCCCGCCCTTCACCTCGACCACGAGGAAGCAGTTCGTGATCTTCTTCTGGGCCGGGTTGATCGGGGCGACGTAGTCCGACTCGTAGTTGGTGAACTTCTGCAGCTCGGCGACGACCTTGGCCTTGGTGGGATCGGGTCCGGCGTTGAGGATCGCCCGGGCGACCATCTCCCCGGCGACCCAGCCCGTGATGGCGAAGAAGTCGACGTCGGCCCCCGCGGCCGTGCGCTGGTACCACTGGGAGAACAGCTGCATCGCCGGGGTGCCCTCCTCCGGGACGTGGAAGATCATCCCGGCGACGGTGCCCTCGGCCGCGGCGCCCGCCAGCTTGATGAACTTCTGGCTGTAGGCCTGCGCCCCGTAGAAGGGCGCCTTCGGCTGGTAGCCGACGTCCGCGAAGGCCCGGGCGAGGTTGGAGATCGCGTTGATCTCGGCGACCGTGATGACGACCTCGATGCCCTTCTGCTTCATGTCGGTGGCCTGCGAGCGGAAGTTCGTGGCGGTCGGGGCCACCGCGTACTTCGCCGTCACCTGGATCCCGGCCTGCTGGAGGTCCAGCTCGTACTTGCGAGACTGGTTCACCCCGGTGGCGACGTCCTGGTAGAAGATCGCCCCCTTGGTGATCCCGCGGGCCTCCTTCAGGTAGCGGAGCACCTTGTCCTGGCCGTTCCCGACCGTGGGGCTGGGGTCGACCGGGTTCGGGCTGAAGTTGAGCTTCGAGGCGGTGCGGGGGGCCGTGGTGGCGACGGACACGTCGGCGATCTGCTCGGCGTCGAGCACGGGCGTGCCGCCGTCGTCGACGACGCTCAGGCTGCCGGCGAACGCGATCACCTGGTCGGAGAGCTTCTGGGTCTCGGTCCGGTTCGTCGCCGCCTGGAAGCGGTCGTCGGCCTGGACGAGGGTCAGCTTGCGGCCGCAGACGCCGCCCTTGGAGTTCAGGTACGCGAAGTAGGCCTTGATCCCGTTGACCGAGGTCTGCCCGAAGCCGGGCACCAGACCGGTGAGCTGGCTGACGTTGCCCACCTTCACCTCGGTCTTGGTCACCCCGGTGGAGGTCGCGCTGCCGGGGCTGCAGCTGGCGCCGGCGG
>DATFFY010000392.1:0-4087 GCA_035249805.1 Acidimicrobiales bacterium
CTCGAGGTCGGTGAACACGATCGCGACGGGGGCCGGTGCCGGGTCCCCGGCGCTGGCGGGGTGGTCGTACGAGAGGAGCTGGAGCGCGTTCAGCCCGATCGCGCCGAGCGTGGAGGGGCGCCGCTCGACCGAGCGCTCCAGGAAGCGCTGGACGACGTCGAGGGTCGTGGTGGTGCGGAGCGGATGGCGGCCCGGCTCCTCGAGCCAGTCCCGGTCCACCAGCCCGACCTCGACCGCGGTGTCGGTGAGACCGGGGTCACGCCGCAGCAGCTCGGCCGCCTTCTGGGCCAGCCCGACCCGCACCGCGTCGACCGCAGAGGCACCCTTGTCACGGGCTTCGCCCAGGTCAGGCATGCGCCTCAACCTAGTGGGGTGCCCAACCGGTCCCTGCGTGGTCTGGCCCACTGCGCCGCGGGTACCGTGATCCCGTCATGCTCCTCGACTCCATCGCGGGCCCCCACGACCTCCGGGACCTGACCTACGCCCAGCTCGACGAGCTGGCCACCGAGATCCGGCAGTTCATCGTCGACGCGGTCTCGACCGTGGGCAGCGGCCACCTCGGGTCGAACCTCGGTGCGGTGGAGCTCACCCTCGCCCTGCACCGCGTCTTCGAGTCACCCCGCGACATCATCCTGTGGGACACGGGCCACCAGGCCTACGTCCACAAGATCCTCACGGGCCGGGCCGCCGACTTCACCACCCTGCGGCAGGCCGGCGGCCTCTCCGGGTACCCGTCGCGGGCCGAGTCGGAGCACGACTGGATCGAGAACAGCCACGCCTCGACGGTCGTCAGCTATGCCCACGGCCTTGCCGTCGCGCAGGAGGCCGAGGGCGGCGCGGGCCGCCGCGTCGTGGCCGTGCTCGGCGACGGCTCGCTGACCGGCGGCATGGCCTTCGAGGGCCTCAACAACCTCGGGCACTCGGGGAAGCGGGCCATCGTCGTCCTCAACGACAACGGCCGCTCCTACGCCCCCACGGTGTCCAAGCTCGGCGAGAGCCTGGCCCGCCTGCGGGCCAACCCGAGCTACCTGCGCAACCGCGCCCGCCTCGACCGCATCCTCCACCAGCTCCCCGTGATGGGGCACCAGCTGGAGAAGAGCCTCGACGGCTTCGTCGCCGCGATGCGCGAGATGTTCGAGCCGCCGGCCTTCTTCGAGACGCTGGGCGTGCGGTACACGGGGCCCTTCGACGGCCACGACGTCGAGGGGCTCGAGAAGGCGCTGCGCAACGCCACCGCGTACGACGGCCCGATCGTGGTCCACGTCGTCACGCAGAAGGGGCGCGGCTACGCGCCCGCCGAGAACGACACGATCAAGCACCTCCATGACATCGGCCAGCCCAAGCCGGGCACCTACACCGCGGCGTTCACCGAGGCGATGATCAAGGAGGCGGAGGTCCGCCCCGAGCTGATCGCCATCACCGCGGCGATGCCCGACTCCACGGGACTGCTCCCCTTCGGCGAGCGCTTCCCGGGGCGGCTCATCGACGTCGGCATCGCGGAGCAGCACGCCGTCACGTCGGCCGCGGGCATGGCGATGGGCGGGCTGCGGCCGGTGGTCGCCGTGTACTCCACGTTCCTCACCCGAGCCATCGACCAGGTCACCTACGACGTCGGCCTGCACGGCCTGCCGGTGGTGTTCTGCCTCGACCGCGCCGGCATCACCGGCGACGACGGCCCGTCGCACCACGGCGTCCTGGACCTGTCCCTGCTCACGAAGGTGCCGGGCATGACGGTGTTCGCACCGTCGTCGTACCAGGAGCTCGGTGTCATGCTCCACGACGCGCTCGAGCTGTGCGAGGGGCCGGCCGCCATCCGCTGGTCGAAGACCGCGGCGCCGTCGGTCGATCCGGACGACGTCGGCTCCGGTCGCTCCGCCCGGCGCGTGCGCGAGGGCGGCGACCTGTGCATCCTCGCCGTCGGCAAGCTCCTGCCCGCGGCCCGCGCCGCCGCGGAGGTCCTCGCCGCCGACGGCATCGAGGCCACCGTGTGGGACGTGCGGGTCGTGCCTCTCGACCCCGAGATGATCGCCGACGCGGCGCGCCACCCGATCGTCATGACCGCCGAGGACGGGGTGCGGGTCGGCGGCGTCGGCACGCTCGTCGCCGACGCGATCTCGGCTCACGACCTCGACGCCACCCCGCCCCGCGTGCGCGTGCTCGGCACGCCGGTGGCGTACATCCCGCAGGGCAAGCCCGATGCGATCCTCGCCGAGCTCGGCCTCGACGCCGCGGGCCTCGAGCGCGAGGCCCGCACCCTGGTCGCCGCCCTCCGCGCGTAGCTACGTGTAGTAGGGGTTCTCGCCGCTTTCGTGATCGGTCGTGTCGATCACGTCGGTGACCTCGGGGATGGCCTCCCGGATCGAGCGGGCGATCCCGTCGCGCAGCGTCATCGCGGAGACGGCGCAACCCTGGCAGCCGCCACCCATCGTGACGTAGACGACCGTGTCCTCCACGCCCTTGAGCTCGGCGTACCCGCCGTGCGCGGCGAGGGCCGGGTTGACCTGCTCGGTGAGGAGCTGCTGGACCTTCTCGGCGAGCGTGCCGGTGAGCTCGAGGTGCTTGCCCGAGAGCGGGTCGGGCCGGTTCGGGTTGCGCAGCACGAGGCCCTGGCCGCCGCCCGCGGGGATGTCGAGGGTGGCGCCGGCGAGCTGCTCGATGCTGCCGGCCGGGACGACGACGGGCAGGTCCCCCTGCTGGTACACGGCGTCGGCCTCGTCGGCGTCGGCGAGCGGGTCGAAGGCCAGGTCGTAGGCGTACTCGACCCCGTTGGTGCCCGTGACCTCCACCCGGAGGGCCAGGCCAGCCGGCTCGTCCTCGGCCTCCCGCAGCTCGAGGATGCGGGCGATGGCCTCCGGAGTGACCGTGAAGACGACCAGATCAGCGGGCGCGGTGGCGTCGGCCATGTGACAAAGGCTAACGAGTGGGGCCGTGAGCGCCACCACCGACGACCAGGGACCCGACGACGGGAACGAGGGCCACGGCCCAGAGGTCCTCTACGAGGTGGCCGACCACGTGGCCACCGTGACCCTGAACCGTCCGCACCGGCGCAACGCCATCTCGGTGCGGATGCTGCAGCTCCTGGCCGAGCACCTCACCACGGCCGACGAGGACGACGCCGTCCGCGTCGTCCTCCTCACGGGCGCCGGCAAGGGGTTCTGCGCCGGCCTCGACATGAAGGACGCCGTCGCGGGGACCGGCGTGGGCGCGGGCGGGGGCGGCGGCACCTTCCCGCACACCCGGACGCTGCCCACCGTCGTGCTCCAGGAGATGGACACCCCGGTCATCGGCGTGATCAACGGCGCGGCGGCCGGCTACGGCTTCGACCTCGCGCTCGGCTGCGACATGCGCCTCATCGCCGAGTCGGCCGCCATGCTCCCGGCCTTCGCGAAGCGGGCGATCGTGCCGGAGTCGGGCGGCACCTGGTACCTGCCCCGCCTGGTCGGCTGGGCGAAGGCGGCCGAGCTCTGCTTCCTGGGCCGTGACGTCCCCGCCGCGGAGGCCGAGCGGATCGGCCTCGTGAACCGGGCCGTCCCCGACGCGGAGCTCATGGCCGTCGCCCACGAGTGGGCGGCCGAGATCGCGGCGAACGCGCCGCTCGCCGTCCGTGCGATGAAGCGCCTGTTCCGCCACGGGATGACGGAGGACTTCGCGAGCCACACCCACCACGTGCTGCTGCAGACGCTGCAGCTCTTCGGGAGCAAGGACTTCGAGGAGGGCATGCGCAGCTTCGTCGAGCGGCGCCCGCCCGAGTACCGCGGTCGCTGACGTGGGCGTCCAATAGCCTGCGGCTCGTGGACCTGCACTCCCCCCGCGAGCTGATGCGGGTCATCGCCCGGAACGGCAAGCGCATGGCGATCTTCGTGGTCGGCGTCGCGCTGCTCGCGGCCGGCGTCGTGATGCTCGTGCTGCCCGGCCCCGGCCTGCTGGTGATCATCGCGGGCCTGGCCGTGCTCGCCACCGAGTTCGCGTGGGCCGAGCGGTTGCTCGACCGGGCCAAGGAGCAGGCCGAGAGGGCCAAGGACAAGGCCCGGTCGACGTGGCGGTCGCGGCGGAAGGCCAAGAAGGTCGAGGCCCAGGCCGCCGACGA
>DATFFY010000393.1:0-2871 GCA_035249805.1 Acidimicrobiales bacterium
GGTGGCCACCAGCTTCGGCCGCCGGGCCGTCGACTGGGAGCTCAAGGGCGTGCCCATCCGGGTGCTCGTCGGCCCGCGCGACCTCGCCGAGGGCCGGATCGGCCTCGTCCGCCGCGACACGGGCGAGGAGCGCACGGTCCCCGTGGCCGACGCCGCCACCGAGGTCGCCAAGCTCATCGACGAGGTCCAGCGGGACCTGCTGGCCACCGCCACGAAGCGCCGGGACGACCGCACCCGGGACGTCGACACGGTCGAGGACGCCGTCGAGGCGGCCAAGACCGGGTTCGCCCGCCTGCCCTGGGCCCTGCTGGCCGACGGGGGCGAGGCCCGGCTCGCCGAGGACGGCATCTCGGTCCGCTGCCTGCTCCGCCCCGACGGCTCCCTCCCGGCCTCGGAGGACGAGCCCGACATCGTCGCCACGGTGGCCCGCAGCTACTGATTCCGGGCCCGGCTGGTACACTCCCGGGCCTGTTCGATCGTTTCGAGGTTCTGGAACGGCGTGGGCTCCGGCCCACGCCGTTGCTCTGTCTGGCGAAGGGAGGTGGTGATGGCGATGACGACCGCGACGCGGGTCGAGCACCTCGTCACGCCCCTCCTCGAGGCCGCCGGGCTCGAGCTCTACGACCTGGAGCTGGCCGGTGGCGTGCTCCGGGTCCTCGTCGACCGTGACGGCGGCGCCGACATCGACGCCCTCTCCGAGGTCGCGCGGCAGCTGTCCCGGGCCCTCGACGAGCACGACCCGATCGCGGGCAGGTACACCCTCGAGGTGAGCACGCCGGGCCTCGAGCGGCCCCTGCGCACCGCGGCCCACTTCCGGGGCGCCCTCGGCACCGAGGTCAAGGTCAGGACCATGCCGCACGTGGAGGGCGAGCGCCGCGTCGACGGCACCGTGACCGCCGCGGACGACGACGCCGTCACCGTCACCGGCGCCGACGGCACCGTCCGGGCGCTGCGCTACGACGAGATCGAGCGGGCCCGCACGGTGTTCGCGTGGGGCCCCGCCGAGCACAAGCCGAAGAGGAGCAAGAGGACATGACCAACCTGGACATGGGTGAGGCGCTCGCGGCGCTCGCACAGGACAAGGGGATCTCGGTCGACACGCTCCTCGGCGCGCTGGCCGACGCCCTCGAGTCCGCCTACAAGCGCATGCCCGGTGCCCACGAGTACGCCTGGGTGACGATCGACCCCGACTCGTTCGACATCCGCGTGTTCGCGCAGGAGATCGACGAGGACGGCGAGCCGTACGGCCCCGAGATCGACGCCACGCCGGACGACTTCGGCCGCATCGCCGCGATGACGGCCCGCCAGGTGATGACGCAGCGCATCCGCGAGGCCGAGCGCGAGCTCAAGTACGAGGAGTACGCGGGCCGCGAGGGCGACATCGTCACCGGCATCATCCAGCAGACCGACAGCCGGTACACGCTGCTCGACCTCGGCCGGGTCGAAGCCCTGCTGCCGCAGGCCGAGCAGGTGCCCTACGAGCGGCCGTCGCCCAACACGCGCCTCAAGGCGTACATCGTCGAGGTCCGGCGCACGTCGAAGGGCCCGCAGATCGTCGTGTCGCGCACGCACCCCGGCCTCATCCTCGAGCTGTTCAAGCTCGAGGTGCCCGAGATCGCGGACGGCGTCGTCGAGCTGAAGGCGTGCGCCCGCGAGCCCGGCCACCGCACCAAGATCGCCGTGTGGTCGAACGACCAGAACGTCGACCCTGTCGGCGCCTGCGTCGGCGCCCGCGGTGCTCGCGTGCGCCAGGTCGTCAACGAGCTCAACGGCGAGAAGATCGACATCGTCCCGTTCTCCGAGGACCCGTACGACTTCGTGATGAAGGCGCTGTCGCCGGCGCGGGTCAAGGAGGTCCGGATCGACGTCGACACCGGCACCGCGACCGTCATCGTCCCCGACTTCCAGCTGTCGCTGGCCATCGGCAAGGAGGGCCAGAACGCCCGCCTCGCGGCGCGGCTCACGGGCTGGCGCGTCGACATCAAGAGCGAGACGCAGCTGGCCGACGAGGAGGCCTACCAGGGCGAGGAGTGGGCCCAGGGCGAGTGGGTGGTCGACCCTGCCACCGGCGAGCAGGTGTGGGTGCCGGCCGAGGGCGGCGAGAGCATCTCCGCACAGGAGTGGGCTGCCGAGGGGACCGGTCCCGAGGGGTCGGCCCCCGACGAGGAGCCGGAGGCGCGCGAAGCGGCCGCCGAGGAGCCGACCGCGGAAGGCCCGCCGACCGAGGACCAGGAGCCCGAGGCCCGCGAGGCGGCGGCCGAGGAGCCCCAGACCGAGCAGCCGTCCCCCGCTGAGGAGGCGGCCGTCGAAGCGGAGGGGGAGGAGGGGTAGCGCCCCCCGTCCGCACCTGCGTGGGCTGCCGGCGACGGGCGCCGGCCGCCGAGCTGGTGCGGGTGGCCCGGCACCCCGACGGCTCCTTGCAGGTCAGCCGTACACTTCCGGGGCGGGGCGCATGGCTCTGCGCCGGGTCCCTCCCGTGCCTGCAGGCCGCGGTGCGCTCGAGGGCCCTGCAACGACGGCTCCCGAGGGCCTGAGCACCCCCGTCGGCCTCGGAAATCGTGCGATCTCGTTCGTTCGTGCGAGGATGGACGGCCTCCGAAATCAGTCCCGGCAACCACGAACAACCCAAACGAAGCAGAAGAGCGGCCACTGTGCCGCTGGGGGGCTCGCAAGCTCGCCCTCCGAGAACCCCCCGACGACCACCAGGAAGGGCTGGATCACCGAACTTGGCAGGCAAGAAGCGCGTGCACGAGCTCGCCAAGGAGCTCGGCCTCACGAACAAGGAGACGCTCGACCTCTGCGAATCGCTGGGGATCGGCGTCAAGACGCACTCCTCGAGCATCGAGGATGCGCAGGCCGACCGCGTCCGCC
>DATFFY010000394.1:0-7510 GCA_035249805.1 Acidimicrobiales bacterium
CAGCACGTCCTTGCCGTCCGTGCGCTGCAGGCACCAGTGCTCGACCTCGCTCCGGATCGCAGCCCGGGCCTGCTCCTTGCCCGGCCCGAGCGAGTCGGTCAGGCGCTTGTCCCACAGCTGCTGGAAGAGCTCGCGGCCGTCGTAGCGCGTGCCGCTGGAGCCCAGCCAGGTGCGGTCGCGCATCTCGGTGAGCGCCGTCCTCAGGTAACCGACGTGCGGCGTCTCGTCGGCCCGGATGTACGTCACGAGCTCGGCCGCCCGCCCCTCGCCGGCGACCAGGTCGGTGTCGGACAGCCAGTCCTCCGCCCAGGCGAAGGTGTGGAAGGCCTGCACCTCGATGAGCAGGACGCGGATCATCAGGCCGACGATGAGCTCGAGGTTCGGGTCGATGTCGTCCGGGAGCTGCCGGGCGAGGTCGATCGCGCCCGGTGTGCCGGGGGCCCCGAAGCCCATCCGGAGGAGCATGGCCTCGATGTCGACGTTGGCCTGCGGCGACTCGAACGCGATGTCCCGCGCCGCGAACCACATGTCGCGGTGCCCCGCCTCCTCCTCCCAACCGGCCTCGTCCCGCCCGTGCGCCTCGAACAGGCCGCGCCCGAGGTGCTCGGTGGCGGTGCCGGAGATGTCCTCGACGAAGTGGCGCTGCATGTCCCCGGGCTGGAGGTGGCGGATGTTCGCCCCGAAGCCCTCGACCGTCCCGATGCGGGTGAGGGTGGCGATGAGGGGCTCCGGCACGCCCGCGGTGATCAGGTGCCGCGCCTGGGCGACGTTCGGGTAGTTCTCCGGCCAGGTGTCGAGCGGCACCTCGAGGATCTCCGTGCCGTGGTCGGCGACGTGCTTGGCCTGCCAGGCGTCGATCGCGGGGACGCGGAAGCGGGTGCGGGGCGACACGTAGGTGCCGTCGTCGGCGAAGCCGCCGTGGCAGCGCACGCCGCCCTCGATCAGCGGTTCCGCGATCGGGTGGTCGAGCAGCAGCTCGGCCTCCGTGAAGGTCACCTGCTCCGTCGTCATGCGTCCCCCTCCCGAGCACAAGGTATTCGCACTGGTGATGCAAACACCAGCCCCCGATAGGATCGTCCTCTTGTACCGCAACGACCTTCGCAACGTGGCCATCGTCGCCCACGTGGACCACGGCAAGACCACCCTCGTGGACAAGATGCTGTGGCAGTCCGGCGCGTTCCGCGCGAACCAGGACGTGGCCGAGCGCGTCATGGACTCGATGGACCTCGAGCGGGAGAAGGGCATCACGATCCTCGCCAAGAACACGTCCGTCACCTACGGCGACGTGAAGATCAACATCATCGACACGCCGGGCCACGCCGACTTCGGCGGGGAGGTCGAGCGGGGCCTGTCGATGGTCGACGGGGTGCTCCTGCTGGTGGACGCGTCCGAGGGTCCGCTGCCCCAGACGCGCTTCGTGCTCCGCAAGGCGCTCGAGGGGCGGTTGCCGGTCGTGCTGGTGATCAACAAGGTCGACCGGGCCGACGCCCGCATCGCCGAGGTGGTGCACGAGGTGGAGGAGCTGTTCCTCGACCTCGAGGCCGACATCGACCAGCTCGACTTCCCGATCGTGTACTGCGTGTCGCGCGAGGGCAAGGCCTCGCTCGAGCGCCCGGCCGACGGCGCGGGCCTGCCCGAGGGCTGCACGCTCCAGCCGCTGCTCGACCTGCTCGTCGAGCGCATCCCGGCGCCGACCTACGATCCGGACGCCCCGCTGCAGGCGCTCGTCACGAACCTCGACTCCTCTCCGTACCTCGGTCGGGTGGCGCTGTGCCGGATGGTCAACGGGCACCTGCGAAAGGGCGACAACGTCGCCTGGTGTCGAGCGGACGGCACCACCGAGCGAGCCAAGATCACCGAGCTGTTCATCACCGAGGAGCTCGACCGGGTGGCGGCGGAGGAGGTCGGGCCGGGGGAGATCATCGCCATCGCCGGCATCCCGGAGATCACGATCGGCGAGACCCTCACCGATCCCGACGATCCCCGACCGCTGCCGGTGATCCACATCGACGAGCCCAGCCTGTCGATGACCATCGGCATCAACACCTCGCCGCTGGCGGGCCGGGAGGGGACCCAGCTCACCGCCCGGCTCGTGAAGGGGCGCCTCGACCGCGAGCTCGTGGGCAACGTGAGCATCAACGTCCTCCCCACGGAGCGACCCGACACGTGGGAGGTGCAGGGCCGAGGCGAGCTGCAGCTCGCGGTGCTCGTCGAGATGATGCGACGGGAGGGCTTCGAGCTCACCGTCGGCAAGCCGCAGGTGCTCACCAGGGAGGTCGACGGCCGCCTCCACGAGCCCGTCGACCGCCTCACGATCGACGTGCCCGAGGACTACCTCGGCGTCGTCACGCAGCTGCTCGCCCTCCGCAAGGGGCGCATGGAGCAGATCATCAACCACGGGACCGGATGGGTGCGCATGGAGTACCTCATCCCGGCGCGGGGGCTCATCGGCTTCCGGACCGAGTTCATCACCGAGACCCGGGGCACCGGCCTCCTGCACCACGTGTTCGAGCGCATGGAGCCGTGGGCCGGCGAGATCAAGGGCCGCCCCAACGGCTCGCTCGTGGCCGACCGCACCGGACCCACCACCGGCTTCGCGCTCATGGCGCTGCAGGACCGCGGTGTGATGTTCGTCGGCCCGGGCGTGCCGGTGTACGAGGGGATGATCGTCGGTGAGAACTCGCGCGCCGACGACATGGACATCAACCCCACCAAGGAGAAGAAGCTCAACAACATCCGGTCCTCCACGGCCGAGGCGTTCGAGAAGCTCATCCCGCCCCGCACCCTGTCGCTCGAGCAGGCCCTCGAGCTGATCGCCGAGGACGAGTGCGTCGAGGTCACCCCTCAGTCGGTCCGGCTCCGCAAGGTGGTCCTGGACCAGACGCAGCGAGCCCGCAGCGCGAAGCGGGCCAAGACCGCTACGGCCGCTGCGCCACCGACCTGAGCACCTCGGTGAGCTCGTCGGGCATCGAGTAGAACGGCGAGTGGTCGGTGTCGAACGTGACCACCGTCCCGGCCCGGGTGGACATCCACCGCTGGAGGTCCGGGTGGATGGCCTGGTCCCGCTCGCACAGGACGTAGGTCGACGGGACGTCCCGCCAGGGCTCGGCCCCGGCCGGGGGCCCGAGGCACAGCAACGAGGTCGGCCGCAGCCGCTCGGCCGCGGCCCTGGCCACCTCGGGATCGCACTCGGCGTAGAAGGCGACCACGCCCAGCTCCGGAGGGACGATCACCCGGCCGTCGTCGGTGAAGATGTCCCCCGCGAGCAACGTGGACGTGGGGAACTGGGCGAAGCGGTCGCCGGGAGGGTCGTCGGCGTCGAGCATGACGGCGGCCACGTACACCAGGTGGCTGACGTCGGTGCGACCGGCGGCGGCCATCGAGATGACGTGCCCGCCGTAGGAGTGGCCGACCAGCACGACCGGGGCCGACGCGGCATCGAGCGCACGACGGACCTCGGCCGCGTCCTCGTCCAGCGACGTCAACGGGAGATCGACCGCCACGACGTCGTGCCCATGCTGCTCCAGGCGCTCCTGCACGGGCGACCAGCACCAGCCGCCGTGGACGATCCCGTGGACGAGCACATAGGTCGTCACGTCGCCGATCTTGCCCCATGGATCCGGTCACCGCGTCGGTGGCGGCGCCACCGCCCAACCGGCTCTTGATGTGCGCCGGTCCCGCGGCACTTCCAGCACCAGTTCGTGTGTGAGCGGGCGCGACGTGCGTGTGACGGGGTCAGTAGTGCCAGGGGTAGTCGGACCAGTCCGGGTCGCGCTTCTCGAGGAAGGCGTCGCGGCCTTCGGCCGCCTCGTCGGTCATGTAGGCGAGGCGGGTGGCCTCGCCGGCGAAGACCTGCTGACCGACGAGCCCGTCGTCGATCATGTTGAAGGCGAACTTGAGCATCCGCTGCGCGGTCGGGCTCTTGGCGTTGATCTTGGCCCCCCACTCGAGCGCCACCCGCTCGAGGTCGGCGTGGGGGACCACGCGGTTCACGGCCCCCATGCGGTGGGCGTCCTCGGCCGAGTACTCGTCGCCCAGGAAGAAGATCTCGCGGGCGAACTTCTGACCGATCTGACGGGCCAGGTACGCGGAGCCGAACCCGCCGTCGAAGCTGGCCACGGCGGAGTCGGTCTGCTTGAAGCGCGCGTGCTCGCGGCTGGCCAGAGCCAGGTCGCACACGACGTAGAGGCTGTGGCCCCCACCGGCGGCCCAGCCGTTGACCACCGCGACGACGACCTTCGGCATCGTGCGGATGAGGCGCTGCACCTCGAGGATGTGCAGGCGCCCGCTGCGGCCGGGGTCGATCGTCTCGGCCGTGTCGCCCTCGGCGTAGCGGTAGCCGTCCTTGCCCCGGATCCGCTGGTCGCCGCCCGAGCAGAACGCCCACACGCCGTCCTTCGGCGCCGGACCGTTGCCCGTGAGCAGCACGCAGCCCACATCGGTGGTCTGCCGCGCGTGCTCGAGCACGCGGTACAGCTCGTCGACGGTCCCCGGGCGGAACGCGTTCCGCACCTCGGGGCGGTCGAAGGCGATGCGGACCGTCCCCTGGTCCACCGCCCGGTGGTAGGTCACGTCCTCGAGCTCGAAGCCCTCCACGGGGCGCCAGGCGGCAGGGTCGAACAGCTCCGAGACCATCAACGCAGAGTAGACACGCACCGTGGAGTACCGACGACTGGGGCCGTCCGGCCTCAAGGTGAGCGTGCTGTCCTTCGGGTCGTGGGTGTCCTTCGGCCCCCAGCTCGACGTGGGCCGGGCCCGGGACTGCCTGGCCGCCGCGCACGACGCCGGCGTCAACTTCTTCGACAACGCCGAGGCCTACGCCATGGGCGAGTCCGAGCGCATCATGGGCCGGGCCATCGCCGAGCTCGGGTGGGCGCGGGAGACCTACGTCGTGTCCACCAAGCTCTACATGGGGCTCACCGAGGGCGTGAACACGAAGACCACGCTCAACCGCAAGTACCTCCTCCACGCGATCGAGGGGAGCCTCGAGCGCTTCGGGCTCGACTTCGTCGACCTCCTGTTCTGCCACCGCCCCGACCCCGAGACGCCCATCGAGGAGACGGTGTGGGCCATGTCCGACATCATCGACCGGGGCCAGGCCCTGTACTGGGGCACCTCCGAGTGGTCGGCGGCGGACATCCAGGCCGCCTGGGACATCGCCGACCGCCACCACCTCCGGAAGCCGGTGGTGGAGCAGCCGCAGTACAACCTCCTCGAGCGCCGGAAGGTCGAGCGCGAGTACCGCCGGCTCTACGACGACATCGGCCTCGGGCTCACGACGTGGAGCCCGCTCGCGTCGGGGATGCTCACCGGCAAGTACCTCGACGGCGTGCCGGAGGGGAGCCGGGCCAGCCTGCCCGGCTACGAGTGGCTCCGGAAGCTCCTCACCGACGAGCGGCAGAACACGCGGGTCCGGCAGCTGGGGCCGATCGCCGACGAGCTCGGCTGCACGATGTCGCAGCTCGCGATCGCCTGGTGCGTCCGCAACCCGCACGTGTCGACCGTCATCACCGGGGCCAGCTCCGTCGACCAGGTGGAGGAGAACATGGCGGCCCTCGCCGTCCTCCCGCTCCTCACCGACGAGGTCGTGGCCAGGATCGAGCAGGCCGTCGGCAGCCGCTAGAACAGTGCCGTGCCTGCGATCGTCATCTACGAGAGCCTGACCGGGAACACGCGGCGCGCCTCGGAGGCCCTGGCCCGCGAGCTCACCGCGAAGGGCGTTCCGACCGTCGCCTGCCCGATCACGAGGATCGACTACCAGGCCCTGTCCGCCGCGGACCTGGTCGTGGTCGGCGGCTGGGTCGACGGCCTCTTCGTCATCGGGCAGCGCCCCGGCCGGGCCGGCCGCTTCGCCAAGCTCCCGGCGCTGGCGGGCAAGCGCACGATCGTGTTCCTGACCTACGCCCTCGACCCCGGCAAGGCCCTGCAGAAGCTCTCGGACGCGGTGAGCGCCCGCGGCGCCGACGTCATCGGTGGGCTCACCATCCGCCGCGACAAGCTGGCCACCGGCGTCGCCGACCTGGCCGACCGCATCCTCGACGTCGCCGCGCCGGCCTAGGCGAGGGTCAGTCGGTCCAGGGGCCGACGCCGCCGATGCGGTCGACGGTGATGCGCACGATCGAGCCCGGCGGCGGGTCGTCGATGGGCGGGAAGCGGATGTCCGGCCCCACGTACGTGTAGGCGAGCTCCTGCAGGAGCTCGGGCGCGCCGCCCGGCTCGATGCGCGCGGTGCCGTGGAGGACGAGGTACTCCCGCATCCCGACGTCGTTCACCTGGGTCCCCTCGATCGACACGCCGACCCGTGGGTCGCGCTCGAGGTTCCGCAGCTTCCGCCAGGGGCCGAGCGAGCCGAAGACCACCTCGTCGCCGTCGAGGCCCACCCACACGCAGCTGACGTGGGGACCTCCGTCGGGTTCGATCGTGACGAGGTGGGCGAGGTGCGGGCCCTCGATGAGGGCGCGGGCGCTCGGGGGGAGGGCGACCATGGCGGGCAGCGTACGGTCCTCTCGTGCGCGGACGTCGACCGCTCCCCGTGGCGCTGGCGGCAGCCGGGGCCCTCGGGCTCCTCGTGCTGGTCGTCCTGCCCGTCGTCGCGCTGGCCGTGCGGGCCCCGTGGTCCGACCTCGGGGACCTGCTCGGGGAGCCGGCCAACCGGACCGCGCTCCGCCTCTCCGCGGTCGTCTCCGTCACCGCCCTGGCGCTCTCGGTGCTGGCCGGGTTCCCGATCGCGTGGGTCCTGGCCCGGACCGACGTGCCCGGCCGGGCCGTGCTGCGCGCGCTGGTCACGCTGCCGATGGTGCTGCCGCCGGTCGTCGGTGGGGTCGCGCTGCTGGTCGCGTTCGGGCGGCGGGGCCTGGTGGGCCAGTGGCTCGACGACTGGCTCGGCGTGCGCCTCGCGTACACCACCACCGCCGCCGTGCTCGCGGCGACCTTCGTCAGCCTCCCGTTCTTCGTCGTGACCGTCGAGGCGGCCCTGGCGTCGGTCGACCGCCGGCCGGAGGAGGTGGCCCGCACCCTCGGGGCCCGGCCGTGGACCGTGCTGCGCCGGGTCACGCTCCCGTCGATCCGTGGTGCCCTGGCCGCCGGCGGGGCCCTGGCGTGGGCTCGGGGCCTCGGCGAGTTCGGCGCGACGATCACCTTCGCCGGCAGCTTCGAGGGGCGGACGCAGACGATGCCGCTCGCGATCACGCGGGCCCTGGAACAGGACGTCGGCAGCGCCATCCTGCTGAGCCTCGTGCTGGTGGCGGTGTCGGTCGTCGTGCTGGCCTCGCTCCGCGCCCGGTGGTGGTCGCCGTGACCGGACCGCTCGTCGTCGAAGGCGGCGCGCGCGTCGGCGATCTCACCCTCGACGTCGAGCTCGCCGTGCCCGCCGGCCGCACCGTCGCCCTGGTCGGCCCGAACGGCGCGGGGAAGACGACGTTGGTGCGCCTCGTGTGCGGCCTGATGGAGCTGGAGGCCGGCAGCGTGCGCCTGGGCGACCGCGTGCTGGCCGACGCCGACGCCGGCGTCC
>DATFFY010000395.1:0-4610 GCA_035249805.1 Acidimicrobiales bacterium
CGAACCCTGAACGGCCCGGAACGACGTTCCGCAGCCAACCTGCGCTCGACCATCGAGACACCGTCGAGGGTTGGCGGCATCGACCGCTTGTTGACGTTCTCCACAACCTTCCTCACAGGTTGTGGAGAACCCGCCGCCGTGGTGGATTCCCGGGAGGTCGAGGTGGGGGGACGCCCCTGGTCGAGGGGCCCTCGACCACCGGTCGAGCTCAGGCGATGAACTCGGAGAGCTCCTGGAGCAGCTGGCCCTTGCCCTTGGCGCCGACCATCCGCTTCGCCGGCTGGCCGTCCTGGAACACGATCAGCGTCGGGATGCTCATCACATCGAAGCGGCGGGCGATGTCCGGGTTGTCGTCGACGTTGAGCTTGGCGATCTTCAGCTTGCCGGCGTGCTCCTGGCTGATCTCGTCGAGGATGGGGGCGATCATCTTGCAGGGCCCGCACCACTCCGCCCAGAAGTCCACGAGCACGGGCTCGGACGAGCCGGCGATCTCCTCGTCGAAGGTGGCGTCGGTCAGCGTGGTCGGCATGGCTCCTCGGTTCGTTGGGGTTCGGCTGCTCCAACGCCCCGGGTCCGGGGCGAATTCCCTGAGGGAGCCGGCTGAGCCACGCATGGTGCACATCTCGACGGCCCGGGCATCGCCGCTCGCGGCGTCCTCGGCCGTCGCCATCAGGTCGCGGGCTAGTGGCGAGCCCTGCGTCCTTGCGAGCGACGCGCCGGTCCGCCGATCTGCGCACCGGCGTAGCCCAGCCGGCTCCTAGCCAGCGTGCTGGGACTCCAGCCAGCGCTCGGCGTCGATGGCGGCCTGGCAGCCCGAGCCGGCGGCGGTGATGGCCTGCCGGTAGGTGTGGTCCTGGACGTCGCCGCAGGCGAAGACGCCCTCGACGCTGGTCGTCGCGGCGCCGCCCCAGCGGCCGGTGACCAGGTAGGCGTTGTCCTCGAGCTCGAGCTGGCCCTTCACCAGGTCGGTGTTGGGCTTGTGGCCGATGGCCACGAAGAGGCCGGTCACCGCGAGGTCGCTCGTCTCGCCCGAGAGGACGTCCTGGACCTCGAGGTGGTCGAGCTTGGTGTCGCCGACGATCCGGGTCACCACCGTGTTCCAGCGGATCTTGATCTTGTCGTTGGCGAAGGCCCGCTCCTGCATGATCTTGCTGGCCCGGAGCTGGTCCCGGCGCACGAGCAGGGTCACGTCGGTGGCGAACTTGGTGAGGAAGAGGGCCTCCTCGATCGCTGAGTCGCCGCCGCCGACGACCGCGATGTGGTGGTCGCGGAAGAAGAAGCCGTCGCAGGTGGCGCAGGTGGACACGCCGTGGCCGATCAACCGGGCCTCGTCCTCGAGGCCGAGCATCAGGGACTGCGCGCCCGTCGAGATGATGAGGCTGCGGGCCAGGTACGTCGGCTCGGGGGCCTCGGGGCTGCCCACCCACACCCCGAACGGCCGGCTCGAGAGGTCGACCCGGCTGGCCTTCTCGGTGCGGATGTCGGCGCCGAAGCGCAGGGCCTGCTCCCGGAACCGGAGCATCAGCTCGGGGCCCATGATCCCCTCCGGGAACCCGGGGTAGTTCTCGACCTCCGTGGTGAGCATCAGCTGGCCACCGGGCTGGTCCGACGTGGACGACGGCTCGCCCTCGATGACGAGCGGGGCGAGGTTCGCCCGGGCGGTGTACACGGCGGCGGTGAGCCCGGCGGGGCCGGATCCCACGATGATCACGTCGCGCACGTCCTGCTGGCTCATGCTTGGCCTCTCGAGTCGGGGGTCTGTGGAACGAGCGGAGGGGTCCCGCTATTCCGAGTCGGCCGCGGACCCGCCGGTGCGCCGGGCCCAGAGGACCATGCCCAGGATCGTGAACAGGCCGCCCAGGATCAGGTGCGCCGCCCACACGTGGTCCTCGCCGAAGACCGAGTCGGGCAGGGCCACGTCGAGGCCGCGCACGAGGGCGATCGTCACGAGCACGGCCACGGCCAGGCCGACGAGCAGCGCGAACGTGCCGTAGACGAGGGCCCGCGCGGCCGTGATCGCCCGACCGGTCGTGAGGTCGCGGACACGGCCGACGAGGCGCTCGATCGAGTCGGCGGCCTGCGCGGGCCAGTCCGCGGTGTCCACCTCAGCGCCCCGGAGCGCGTCGCCCGGGGTGCCGGTTCGCTGCTCGGGGACCGACGAGCCGTTGACCATGGCTCGGAACACTAGGACGCCCAGCGCGTTCGGCGCGTCAGCAGCGGGCTATAGGTTGCCGGCCGTGATCCGGACGATCGGCGGACTTGTGCTGGGGGCGCTCGTCGCCGCGCTCGGCGCGCTCATCCTCGGCGAGTACGAGTTCACCGGCACGTTGCCGTACATCGCCGGTCCGCTCTTCGGGCTCGCGGTGGGGGAGACCGTCGTCGCGGTGGGGAGGTCGCGCGCCACCGGCACCGCGGCGGCCACGGCCCTGATCGCTCTGGGCGGGATCACGTGGGCCGGGTGGATCGACTCCAGCGAGGGGGTCGAGCCGATGCACACCGGCGTGTGGGTGGCGGCGGCGCTCGCCGCGGTCGCCGCCTTCCTGCGAACGATCGACCTCCGCCCGACCGCTCCCCACTAGAGCTGCACCGATGCGATCGGCGCGCAGCCATCGACGGCGACGACGTCGAGCACCTGGGTTCCGTCCGGTCGCTGCGTGACCGTGCCCGTCACGGCCTGGCCGTCGACCACCGCCGTCACCTGGAGGAAGGTCGCGCTCCCTTGGTCGACCGCGGCCTGCCGCAGGGGGGCGAGGCAGGTCTCGGCCTCGGGCGACGGCATCGGGGGCGGTGAGCCGGAGAGGGTGGTGGGGGAGCCGGCCACGAGCCGCGCCCGCACGGCAGCGGTCAGCGCGTCCACGTCGGCCTGGGGCCCGAAGTCGGCCGTCTCGACGATCGCGAGCGTCCTCGTCTCGTCCTCGGTCGCGCGGCTGCTCCCGTTCGGCTCGGCCGCGCGGAACGCGTCCTCGGCCACGGCGGGTGGCGCGAGCGTCGTCGTGAGGCCCTGCGCGAGGTCCTCGTCCGGCGTGTCGTCGTCGCGCGTGAGCACGGGGATCGCCAGAGCGACGGCCAGCACGGCGGCCGCGACACCGACGAGCGGCAGCCACCGCGCGGCGGACGGCCGCCGGCGGCCGACGATGGGGGTGACCTCCGCTCCGGTCTCGTCGAAGGCGGCCAGGGCCGCGGCGATGGCGATCTCGCGCCGGGTCTCGTCGACGGGCCCGTCGGCGGTCCGCACGGCGTCACGGGTGGCCGCGAGCGCGGCCACCCTGGCGGAGAGCTGGGGGTCCGACGCGATGGCCTGCGCCTCGTCCGGCGTGGTCTCGCCGTCGAGGTGGGCGGAGGCGAGCTCGTCGCGGGGGTCCAGTGCGTCGTCGGTCATGGTCGGCTCTCGGGGCTAGGACGGCCGGGCCCGTCGGCCTGGTTCCCCGGCGCGAGGCGACGGGCGAGCTGGGCCCGCCCTCTGGCGATACGGGAGCGAACGGTGCCGGGCGGCACGTCGAGGACGTCTGCGATCTCCGCGTAGTCGAGATCGCACAGATCCCGGAGGACGACCGCGGCGCGGAACTCCTCGGGCAGCTCGGCCAGCGCGGCGTCGACGGCCAGCCGGTCCGGCAGCACCTCGATCCCCGCGGAGGGCGCGGCGGGCGCGAGGTGGGGCGCCTCCGTCTCGTCGGGGAGACCGGCGAGGGGCCGGCGCTTGCGCCGCCGCAGCTCGTCGAGGCAGGCGTTCGTGGTCACCCGGTACGCCCACGTCGTGAACCGGGCCCGGCCGTCGAAGCGTCCGATGCTCCGAGCGAGCGCGATGAGCGCCTCCTGCGCGGCGTCGAGCGCGTCGGCCTCGTTGCCGGCCAGGCGGCGGCAGATCGCGAGGATGCGATCGTGGTGCCGGCGCAGGAGCGCGTCGAGGGCGTCGCGATCGCCCGCCTGGGCCGCCCGCACCAGGGCGTCGTCGTCGACGGGAGGACCGATGCTCAGCTCCCGCGGACGCGGGCCTCGACGATCGTCGCGGGTGCTCGTCCCGGTTCGTCCCCGCGGTTCAGGATCCAGATGAGGACCGCGCCCCCCCGCCGGCCCTCGAGGTCGATCTCGTTGGTGCCGTCGGGCAGCGGATCGGTGATCGTGATCGGCTCGCCCCAGCCCTCGAGGGTCGTCTGAGGAGAGTCGGCGACGTAGACCGCCACGATCCAGTCGTTCGTGGGGCTGTCGATCTCGAGCTGCTCGAGGTCGTGCTCGCCGTCGAGCTGCAGGACGAGGCCGACACCGGGCTTCAGCTTGGTGATGTCGCGGTCGTTGTAGCCCTCGGTGTGCCAGTCCGTGGCGGGGTCGCCGTCGACGGCCAGCGGGGCGAGGTCGCCGTTCTCGTCGCGGTCGGGCCCGAACGGGTCGAACGCCGTCGCCCCGGTGACCTGCAGCGGCGCACCGCCCCCCCCGCCGAGCGCGTCGCGGACGTCGTCGAACAGGTTGCCGGCACCCGACCCGCCCAGCAGCAGCCCCGCGATGCCGAGCGCCACCGCGACGATCACGACGATGACCGTCGGGATCAGCATCGCCCGCTCCTGCTGCCGGAACGACGGCGCGGACGCGTTCGGGTCGGTGGTCGGGCCTCCCGG
>DATFFY010000396.1:0-4176 GCA_035249805.1 Acidimicrobiales bacterium
CAGCTGGCCAGGTTCAAGGTGCCGAAGGACGTCACGTTCCTCGACGCCCTGCCCCGCAACCCCAGCGGCAAGGTGCTCAAGCGGGAGCTGCGGGGCGGCAGCTAGGCCGTCAGGCGGTCAGGCCGCTGTTCTCCGGCACGAACTGGCCCGCCACGAAGGTCGCGCCCTGCGGGTCCTTCACCACGGCGATCCGCACCCACGGCGCGTCGACCGGGCCGGTGACGACCTCGCCGCCGAGCTCCCGGACCTTGGCGACGGTCGCCTCGACGTCGTCGACCGCGAACGTGACGGTCCAGTGCGCCGGCGTGTCCGTGTCGTCGGCGGCGATGGGGCTGATCTGGGCGACGACGTCGATGAAGCCGTCGGGCCCGCCCATCTCCGCCACCTGCTCGCGCAGGCCGGGGGTGGACTCCTCGAGGTGGTCGCCGTACCCGGGCAGCAGCCAGAACGGCCCCGCCGGCAGCGACAGGATCTTCCAGCCGAACACCGCGCCGTAGAACCGCTCGGCCGCCTCGGGGTCGCGGGTGGAGAGGCCGTTGAAGTTCAGCGCCCCCTCCTCGTTGACGACCTTCGCGCCCTTGTGGTCCTTGGCCTGCCACACGCAGAAGACCGCGCCCTCGGGATCGGCGATCACGGCCATGCGGCCGGCGTCCATGACGTCGAACGGCTCCACCACGATCGTGCCGCCGGCCTCCGTCGCCTTCTTCGCGGCGACGTCGGCGTCGTCGACCCAGATGTACGTGTTCCACGTGGCCGCCTGCGGCGCGCCGGGCTGCACGTTCGTGATGCCGGCGACGTCCCCGCCCCGGATGCGGGCGACGAAGTACTGGCCGTCGGACCCCTCCGGCATCGTGTCCTCGGCCTCCCAGCCGAAGAGGCCGCCGTAGAAGGCGACCGCGGCCTTGGGGTCGGGCTGCTCGGTGTCGATCCAGCAGGGCACACCTGCGATGTAGCCGTCTCGTTCGGGCATGGCTGTCTCCGTTCCGTGGGAAGCCCTCCACCTCGCACCCTACGGACGCCCCCCTGACAGCGAGTGTCAGGGTTCGGAAGACGACCTCACATCGGGTCGAACTCCAGGTGGAGGCTGGTCAGGCCCCGCAGCACCCAGGTGGGCTCGTAGCGGAAGCGGCGGTCCCCGGACGGGCCGTGGTGCTCCTCGGACAGCCGGATGTCCCGCATCCGGGCGAGGATCCGCTCGAGGCTGATGCGGGTCTCGGCGCGGGCGAGCGGGCCTCCGGGGCAGGAGTGGACACCCCGGCCGAAGGCCAGGTGGGCCTGCGCGTTGGGGCGGTCGATCTGGAACTCGTGCGGGCACTCGAAGCGGCGCGGATCGCGGTTGGCGGCCCCGTTGAGCAGCATCAGCGGCGTCCCGGCGGCGACCTCGACACCGCCGACCGTCGTCGTCTGCTTCGTCATGCGGAAGTCCGTCTTCACCGGGCTCTCGACCCGGAGGGCCTCCTCGACGAAGTTCGGGATGAGGTCCTTGTCCTCGCGCAGCCGGTCCTGCAGCTCCGGGTGCTCGGCCAGGTGCTTGAGCGCGGCGGCCAGCAGGCGGGCCGTGGTCTCCTGGCCGGCGGCGAACAGGAACGTCGCGGTGCGCACGACGTTGACCACGTCCGGGGTCGACCCGTCGGGGTAGGTGGCCAGCGCGAGGTCGGTGAGCACGTCCCGCTGCGGGTTGCGGCGGCGGTCCTCGATGTAGGAGGCGAACCACTCGTCGGCCCACGCGAGCGGGTTCACGCCGGGCTGTCCCTTGCGCCCCGCGCCGATCTTGCCGATGTTCTTCTGCAGGCCGAAGCCCTCCCGGAACCGCTCGTGGTCCTCCTCCGGGACGCCGAGCAGGTCGGCCACCGTGAGCATGGCGAAGGGCTGGGCGTAGGCGCTGATGAACTCGCACTGACCCTGGGGCACGATCTCGTCGAGCTCCTGGTCGGCCAGGCGCCACATGAAGGCCTCGTTGTCCTTCAGGCGCTTCGGCGTGATGAGCCGCATGAGCAGCGAGCGCTCCTGCGTGTGCTGCGGCGGGTCCATCGTGACCATGTGCTCGTACATCGGGAGCTGCGTCCGGTGCTCGTCGATGATGGCGGTGATGTCGTCGCCCTCGAACGGGACGGGGAACTGCGCGAACGGCCCGACGACCGAGTTGCACGACGAGAACGAGTCGGTGTCCCGGTACACGTCGTTGGCCTCGTCGTACCCGGTCACCGCCACCACCCCGAGGTGGGGGAGGTGCAGCACGGGGCACTCGGCCCGCAGCGACTCGAAGTACGGGTACGGGTCCTCCACCAGCGACTCGTCGAAGAAGTAGTCGATGGTCTTCCAGTCGCTCACGAGGCCCCCTCGACGCTGTGCAGTCGCCCAACCGAGTTTTGGCAGTTGCTTAGCATCGGGGACCGGGACATGGCAAGGTGGGCCCGTGGCCCGGAGCGAGACCCCCGCCCGCCGCATCGGCGCGGCCGACTCCCGCACGCGGGCCCAGCTGCTCGACGCGGCCGAGGCGCTGCTCCTCGAGGAGGGCTACGCGGCGGTGACCTCCCGGCGCATCGGGGGCAAGGCCGGCCTCAAGCCGCAGCTGGTGCACTACTACTTCCGCACGATGGACGACCTCTTCGTGGAGGTCTTCCGGCGGCGGGCCGAGCAGAACCTGGCCCACTTCGACGAGGGCGTGGCCGGCGCGCCGACGCTCCGCCGGATCTGGGATCTGACGGCCGACATCGGCTCGGCCACGTTCCTCATCGAGTTCGTGGCGCTGGCCAACCACCGCAAGGCCATCCGGGCGGAGATCAAGCGCTACGCCGAGCGCTTCCGGGCCGCCCAGCTCGCCGCCCTCGAGACCGCCCTCGATGGGGCCGGCATCCCGGAGGACGAGGTGCCACCGATCGTCGCCCTCGTCCTGATGACCGGCGTCTCCCAGATCATGGGCATCGAGCGGAGCCTCGGCGTGAAGGCCGGCCACGACGACACGGTGGCGTTCGTGGAGGCCCTCCTCGACCGCGCTGGAAACGACGTTCTCCCCGACTGATATCCTGCTTCTATGTCGTCGGCGCAGGGGACGCTCACCGTCACGCCGGTGGCCGGCGCGGTCGGCGCGGAGCTCTCCGGCGTCGACCTGGCGCCCGACCTGCCCGACGCGGTCGTGGCCGGGATCCGCGCCGCGTGGCTGCAGCACGGCGTCGTCTTCTTCCGCGACCAGGAGCTGACCCCCGAGCGCTTCCTCGCGTTCGCCCACCGCATCGGCGAGGTGACCCGGTACCCGTTCGTGCCCGGCCTCGACGAGCACCCGGACATCATCGCCGTGGTCAAGCTCCCCCACGAGACCGTCAACTTCGGCGGGATCTGGCACTCGGACACCGCGTACCTCGAGCAGCCGCCGATGGCGACGATGCTGCTCGCGCGCGAGGTGCCGCCGGCCGGGGGCGACACGCTCTTCGCCAGCCAGTACGCGGCCTACGAGACCCTGTCGCCCGCGCTGCAGGAGCTGCTCGCCCCGCTGCGGGCCGTCAACAGCTCGGCGCTGGCCGACGTCAGCAAGACCCGCGAGGACCGCGTGCGCGAGCACGGCGTCGACGAGGAGCTGCCGCTCTACGAGGCCGTGCACCCGGTGGTGCGCACGCATCCGGAGACCGGGCGCAAGGCGCTCTACGTCAACGTCGCCCACACCGCGCGCTTCGACGGGATGACCGAGGAGGAGAGCCGCCCGCTGCTCGACTTCCTCTTCCGGCACCAGGTGCGGCCCGAGCTGACCTGCCGCTTCCACTGGGAGGTCGGGTCGCTCGCGCTCTGGGACAACCGCTGCGTCCAGCACAACCCGGTGAACGACTACCACGGCCACAAGCGCGTGATGCACCGCATCACGCTGACGGGAGACACGCCCCGATGACGGAGACCTGGCAGCACGACCGGCTGCTCGTGGACGGCGAGCTCGTGCCCGCGTCCGACGGCGGCACGTACGAGACGATCGACCCCAGCAGCGGCAAGGTCCTCGGCCTCGCCGCCGACGCGACCGTGGCCGACGCGCGGCGAGCCGTCGCCGCCGCCCGCCGGGCCTTCGACACCACGACGTGGGCCACCGACGTCGGGCTGCGGACCCGCTGCCTGCGCCAGCTCCACCAGACCCTGGCCGACCACCAGGAGGCGCTGCGGGAGCTGGTCGTGGCCGAGGTCGGCTCTCCCGTG
>DATFFY010000397.1:0-2547 GCA_035249805.1 Acidimicrobiales bacterium
ATCGCGGCCACCGGCCAGGGTGCGCTGGGCGGCGTGGCCTCGAACTCGGCCACCACGTCCAACGCGTCGACCGGCACGGGCGCCGTCAACACCGGTGCCGCCACGGCCATCGGCACGTCCTCGGCCAACGACGTCGACCAGAGCATCCACACGGGCGTCCACGACGGCCTCGCCGTGCTCGTGCAGGACGCCGACGTGATCAACATCGGCGCCGGCTTCGCCAACAGCGGCGGCAACTCCGCCACGGGCAACCTGTCGACGAACGTCGCCGCCACCGGTCAGGGCGCCGCCGGGCTCATCGCCAACAACAACGCGACGACCGGCAACACCTCCACGGGCACCGGCACGGTCACCACGGGCGTCGCCACCGCCATCGGCAACCTGGCGTCGAACGCGATCGACCAGGACATCCACGGCCCCAGCGGCGACGACATCCTGGCCATCGCGTTCCAGGATGCCCTCGCGGTGAACATCGGCATCGGCGTCGCCAACAGCGGTGGGAACACCGCCGACGGCAACCTGTCGCAGAACTTCGGCCTCGTCGGCCAGGGCGCGGCGGGCCTCATCGCCAACAACCTGTCCAGCCTCACCAACGCCTCCGACGGCGCGGGACTCATCACCACGGGCACCGCGACCGGCAAGGGCAACGAGGCGGCCAACGACATCACGCAGAACAGCTAGCCCTGTTCCGCACGCCTGTCCGAGCAGCCCCGGGTCCGCCCGGGGCTGCTGCGCGTCTCGGCCTACGCGGGGCCGGGGGCAGGCCCCAACTGGAGGCGGCGGACGTAGGGGGCGAGCCGCTCGAGGGCGAGGCCGGCCACGGCCCAGTTGCCGAGGTACGAGAGGCGCACGAGCCCGTCGCCCAGCTGGTCGGGGTAGGCGCGGTAGGACTCGCCCCAGGGGACGTCGCCGATGGTGCGGCGCAGGGCCTCGCCGCTCGTGGCCTCGACCGCCCAGAACGTGAGCGCGTAGGCGAGGCCGCGCTGCCACACGGGCCGGTGCCGCACCGCGCCGTGCACGACCTCGCCGGCGAGGCCGCCGACGCCGTAGACGGGGGCCATCCACACGTAGCTCTCGCCCCGCAGGCGCTCGTCGCCGACGCCGGTCAGCAGGTCCTTGCCGGCGGTGAAGCACACCTCGATGCCCCAGCCGAGGACCGCGTACACGCCGAACCGGCCGAGCGCTCGCATCGGGCGGGACGCTAGCGCCGGGGTCAGGAGACCTCTGCGCCGACGGCGGCGAGGAGCTGCTCGTCGACGGGTGCCTGGGACGCGTGGTCGCGGCGGTCGGCCAGCCACAGCACGGACGCCGCCGCGCCGACACCGGCGCCGAGGACGAGGATCGCCCACGGCACGCTCCAGAGGCTCACGAGCAGGCCGGCCAGGCCGAGCCCGACCAGCTCGCCGGTGCTGCCCGCCCACACGTCGGTGGCCAGGACCCGGCCGTGGGCCCGTTGCGGGCTCGACCGCTGCAGCACCGTGCGGCTCGGACCGGAGATCACCGTCGTGGCCATGCCCCACAGCGCGACGCCGACGAACGCGACGACCACCCACGGCGTGCCCAGGTAGACGATCGCCGTCACCGACGAGGTCGCCACGCCCGCCGCCACCCACGTGAACGAGGCCAGCCGCTCGCCGAGTCGGGCTACGACGAGGCCCGTGAGCACGAGGAAGATGCCGAAGACCGTCTGCAGCGCGGCGAACACGTCGGGGGAGCGGTGCAGCACGTCGTCGACGTAGATCGGCTCGCACAGCAGGGCGGCGCCGTAGAGCAGGTGGACGGCGAAGGTGCAGCCGACGGTGCGGCGCAGCACGCGCGAGCGCGAGATGAGGCGGAGCCCCTCGAGGGCGTCGCGCAGGCGCACCGGCGCGTCGTCGTCCCCGTCCTCCCGGCGGACCGGCGCGAGCCGGACGAGGGGGAGCACCACGAGGCCGAGGGCGTACGTGAGCGCGTCGAACACGAACGCGCCCTCGAAGCCGAACAGCGCGATCGACACGCCCGCCGCCACCGGGCCGAACACGATGGCCAGCTCGTCGGTGAGCGAGACGAGGGCGTTGGTGCGGGCCAGGTGCTCGTCGGCCACGAGCCGCGGCGGCATCGACTGCAGGGCCGGCATGGAGAACGCGAACGTCACGCCGTGGAGGGCCGAGAGCAGTGCCAAGGTCGTGAAGTCGTCGGCCCCGAGCAGCAGCAGCGACGCGACGATGCCGAGCACCCGCGCCGCGGCCAGCGTGGCCTTCGGGCCGATGCGGTCGATGACGGCGCCCGTGAGGGGACCGAGCAGCACCGAGGGGAGGGAGAACGCGAGGCCGAACAGGGCGACCTGGGCCGGCGACGCGTCGTACTCGAACTTCGCGTAGCCCCAGATCGCGACGATCGTCGCCCAGGACCCGATGGCGCTGAGCGCCTCGGCCCCGAGGAACACGGCGATGCGCGTCGAGAACGGAGTGGCCGTCGGCCGGGCTTCGGTCACCGCGCCAACGTAGAGGCGGAGGCCCCTCGGATCATCGTGGGTTCTGGCCGGTTGCGTACGCTCCGGGCATGGAG
>DATFFY010000398.1:0-3957 GCA_035249805.1 Acidimicrobiales bacterium
GAGGGCGCGGGCCATCGCCGAGGCCGCGGCGGGCGATCTCGACCGCGCCCGGCTCCTCGCCACCGACGAGCGGTTCGCCGTCCGCTCCGCCGCGCTCCGGGACGTGCCCGGCCGCCTCGACGGCACCGGTGCCCGAGCCGCCGAGCTCGCAGCCGAGATCAAGGCGCTCATCGACGACGCGCAGGACGTCATCGACGCCCGCCACCTCGAGGAGGCGGTCGAGCTGCAGGAGCGCATCGAGCGCTACGGACAGCGAGGGAGCGGCAAGCGCGACGTGGAAGAGCGCCACAAGCGCGAGGTCCGCCGCCATCGGACGGCCGAGCTCCGCTTCACCCTCGCCACCTTCGCCGGGGTCTACCGCGACGCCCTCGCCGACGCCCGCCACCCGGACCGGGTGGTCGCCGGCCTCCACCGCATCGACGAGGCCGCCCTCGCCCTCGAGCGGTTCCCGAACGAGGCCCTGCTGCTCCAATCGTTGCTCTCGCAGCTCCCCTCGCTGCCCGCCTAGCGCGTGGAGGACCGGTCGCGAGGGCGACGAGCCCGGGATCGGAGTCGAACCGACGACCTACGCATTACGAGTGCGTTGCTCTACCAGCTGAGCTACCCGGGCGGGACCGCCGATCGTAGAGGCCGCCCCACCCGGAGGCCGAAATCGATCCGCAGCGGCGGGCTCAGGCCTTCTTCTCGAGGTCGGCGAGCAGGCTGAGCAGGTCGTCGGCGTGCTCCTCCTCGACGGCGAGGATGTCCTCCATGAGGCGGCGCGTGGTGGGGTCGCCGGTGCCGAGCCAGCGGATGATCTCGCTGTAGGACTCGATCGCGACGCGCTCGGCGACGAGGTCCTCCCGGATCATGTCGACGAGCGTCTCGCCCTCGACGTACTCCGCGTGGCTGCGGCTCGTGAGGCCGTCCGGGTCGAAGTTCGGCTGGCCCTGCAGCTGGGTGATGCGCAGCGCGAGCTGGTCCATGTGCCCGAGCTCCTCGTTGGCGTGCTGGAGGAACTCCGCCGCCACCGGCCCGGCGTTGAGCCCGGTGGCGGTGTAGTAGTGCCGCTTGTACCGGAGCACGCACACGATCTCGGTGGCGAGCGCCTCGTTGAGCACGGCGATCACGCGCTCGCGGTCGGCGCCGTAGCTCGAGGTGATCGGGCCCTGCTCGATCTCGGCCCGGGCCCGCCGGCGCAACGTCTCGATGTCCGTGAGGAACTCTCCGCTCATGGGGCGCAACCTACCCATCGATCGCTGCCTCGTTACCCTCTGCGCATGGCCGGCTGGGGCAGCGATCCGGAGCTCGACGAGGTCCGGTCCCTCGTGTACGAGGCGGGCTGGGTGCCCGTGGCGGTCACGGAGGCGCCGGAGGGCGACACGGTCACCGTCGAGAAGGACGGCGAGCAGCGGACGTTCCGGTCCGACCACATCGCCTTCCACCGGTTCGTCGAGGGCGTCAAGGAGGACTTCGGGTTGTAGGTTGCCGGGGTGGCCGACCAGGCGAGGTTCGCCGAGCTCGCGATGGAGCACATGAGCTCGCTGTACTCGGCCGCCCTCCGCATGACGCGCAACCCGGCCGACGCCGAGGACCTCGTGCAGGAGACCTACCTCAAGGCCTACCGGGGCTTCGGCGGCTTCACCGAGGGCACCAACCTCAAGGCCTGGCTCTACCGGATCCTGACGAACACGTACATCAACACGTACCGGGCCAAGCAGCGCCGGCCCGACGAGACCGACCTCGACGACATCGAGGAGCTGTTCCTGTACCGGCGCCTGGGCGGGCTCGAGGCCGCACGGGCCAGCCGGTCGGCCGAGGACGAGCTGCTCGACCTGTTCTCGGAGGCCGAGGTGAAGTCGGCCGTCGAGGACCTGCCGGAGGCGTACCGGATGGCCGTGCTGCTGGCCGACATCGAGGGCTTCTCCTACAAGGAGATCGCCGAGATCCTCGACATCCCGATCGGCACGGTCATGAGCCGTCTCCACCGTGGAAGAAAGGCCCTGGAGAAGGCGTTGTTCGACTTTGCCGCATCCCACCGGCTCACCGAGCCCGAACCCGACCTTGCCTCGTAGCCATGGCTGAACCCACGTCCTCCAGCAAGCCCCAGTGCGAGGAAGCCCTCCACGAGGTGTACCACCTGCTGTCGGGCCAGCTCGACGACACCAAGCGGCAGAAGATCCAGGCCCACCTGGACGAGTGCCCGCCCTGCGCCGAGCCCTACGACTTCTACGCCGAGCTCCGCAAGGTCGTGCAGCTGCGCTGCCAGGACACGGCCCCGCCCGACCTCCTCGCCCGCATCGAGCAGGCCATCGCCCACGAACCCCACTGAGTTTCGAGCTCGAAGCGGAGCTTCTCGCTCGAGCTCACTCCTCTCGCGGGCGAGGGGGACCAGTCCCCCTCCCGCTCCCCCCGGTCCCCGGCGCGCGGTCGGCAGGGGGTGTGGGGGACAGAGGCTCCAGCCGGGGTCCCCCGCTCGCCGAGGGGCGGCTCCGCCGACCCCGAGGCCGACGGTGAGCGGCCGCAGGCCTGCCTCAGAGCTCGGAGGAGTTGGCCGAAGGCCAACGACGACGAAGTACATTCGGCTGCATGTTCGCCGCCCAGGTCTGGCACTACTGGATCGCCGTCGTGCTCGTCGTCACCGCCGTCGTCCCGGCCACCGTCGGCCTCGTCGCGATGTACCTGAAGAAGACGCAGGCCCCGCGGTACGGGGGCGACGAGTAGCGGGTGGCGGACAGCCCCGTCGACTGGCAGCTCGCGCGGCGGGTCGCCGTCCGGGCCTCGGGCCGCGAGCCCTTCGCGGAGTCGTACCTCGCCCACTCCCTCCAGCGCGACTTCGACGAGGCCACCGCGGAGGCCGAGGAGCTGGTGGCCGAGGCCACCGGCCTGCGGTCGCTCGTCGGTCCCGCCCGTGCCCGCGTGACCGACCGCGCCGGGTGGGTCGACGCCAACGTCGGCTCCTTCCAGCGCCTCCTCCGGCCGCTCACCGACAAGCTCTCCGAGCGCACGGGCCCCGTCAGCGGCGCGGTCGCCAGGCGGGTCGCCGGCCTCGAGGTCGGCTTCCTGCTCGGGTGGATGGCCGGACGCGTGCTCGGCCAGTACGACCTGCTCGTCGTCGACGAGGAGGACAGCGAGGACCAGGACGTCGTGTACTACGTCGGGCCCAACGTGCTGTCCCTCGAGAAGCGCTTCGCGTTCCCGCCCCGCGAGTTCCGGCTGTGGCTCGCCCTGCACGAGGTCACCCACCGGGCCCAGTTCACCGGCGTGCCCTGGCTGCGCGGCCACTACCTCGACCTCGTGCGCCAGACGCTCGACTCGGTCGAACCCGACCCGAAGCAGCTCATCGACGCGATCGCCCGCATCGTCGAGGAGCTGCGCAAGGGCCGCGGCGCCCTGGCCGAGGGTGGGCTCGCCACGCTGTTCGCCAGCCCGCAGCAGCGCGCGGTGCTCGACAAGATCGGCGGGCTGATGAGCCTGCTCGAGGGCCACGGCGACGTGACGATGGATCGCGCCGGACAGGGTCGCGTGCCGAGCGCCGAGCGCTTCGCCCGGGTGCTGCGGGAGCGACGGGCCAGCGCGAGCCCGGCGACGAAGGTGCTCCAGCGGCTCATCGGCCTCGAGGCGAAGATCAACCAGTACGCGCAGGGCGAGCGCTTCATCGAGGAGGTGGAGCGGCTCGGCGGCGGGCCGAGCGCCCTCGAGCCGGTGTGGCGGGGGGCCAGCTGGCTCCCCACCCTGTCGGAGATCCGGGAGCCCGAGGAGTGGCTGTCGCGGGTGCGCCTCTCCGACGAACTCGTCGGGTGATCGATTCGCTCCTGGCGCGGTGCTCGTACCCGCCGGCGGGGACGGCGGTGACGTGCGCCGTGTCGGGCGGGGCCGACTCGCTCGCGCTGCTCGCGCTCGCCGTCGAGGCGGGCTGCCAGGCGACGGCGGTGCACGTCGACCACGGGCTGCGAGCGGGCTCCGAGCGCGAGGCCG
>DATFFY010000399.1:0-5819 GCA_035249805.1 Acidimicrobiales bacterium
GGACCCTCGACGACTCGATGGCCATCCGAGCCGCCGTGCTCGCGTCGCCCCGCCGGGTGGCCGTCGTCGGCGCCGGCTTCATCGGGGCGGAGGTGGCGGCCACCTGTCGCGGCCTCGGTGTCGAGGTCACCTTGATCGAAGCGCTCGCCGTGCCCCTGGAGCGCGGGGTCGGGCCCGTCCTCGGGTCGGTCGTCGCCGACCTCCACCGCGACCACGGCGTCGACGTGCGGCTGGGCGTGGGCGTGGTCCGCATCGACGGTGGGGACCGGGCCGAGCGGGTCACCCTCACCGACGGCACCGAGCTCGACGTCGATCTCGTCGTGGTGGGCGTCGGCGTGGCCCCCAACACGGGCTGGCTCGACCAGTCCGGGCTCGCCCTGGACAACGGCGTGGTCTGCGACGAGACCTGCCTCGTGGTCCCCGGCGTCGTGGCCGCCGGCGACGTCGCCCGCTGGCCCAACCCCCGGTACGGCGAGACGATGCGGGTCGAGCACTGGGACAACGCCGTCGAGATGGGCGCCCACGCCGCCCGCACGCTGCTCGCCGACGCCGCGCGGGGGACCGGCGACCCGTACGCGCCGGTGCCGTGGTTCTGGTCGGACCAGTACGACCGCAAGATCCAGCTGGCCGGGCGCGGTGCGGCCGACGACGAGGTGGCCGTCGTGGCCGGCAGCGTCGAGGAGCGGAGGTTCGTCGCGTTCTTCGGGCGGGGCGGCCGCGTCGTCGGCGTGCTCGGCATGAGCATGCCCGCCAAGGTCATGCGCTGGCGCAAGCTCGTCGAGGCCGGCACCGCCTGGGACGACGCGCTGGCCGAGGCGGCTGCGTGACCGGGGAGGCCGGCCTCCTCCTCGCCCTCGCCCTCGTCGCCGCGGTCGGCGACTGGGTCGCGGTGCACCGCGGCGAGCGGCTCCTCGAGTACGTCTGCAAGCCGCTGACCCTGGTGCTGCTCACGGCCGCGGCCCTCGCCCTCGACCCCGACGAGGGGGCGGTGCGGACCTGGTTCGTCGTCGCGCTCGTGCTCTGCCTGCTCGGCGACGTCTTCCTGATGCTGCCCCGGGACGCGTTCGTGCCCGGGCTCGCGTCGTTCCTCCTCGGGCACGTCGCCTACATCGTCGGCCTGCTCGTCGACGGCGTGGACGTCCCCCGGCTCGGCATCGGCATCGTGGTCGTGACGGTTGCGGTGGCCGTCATCGGCCTCACGATCCTGCGGGCGGTGCGGGCCGGCCCGGAGCCGGAGCTGACCGGCCCCGTGACGGCGTACATGGCCGTGATCTCCGCGATGGTCGCCTGCGCCATCGGCGTCGGGCACCCCGCGGGCGTGGTCGGCGCCGGCCTCTTCTACGCGAGCGACTCGCTCATCGCGTGGAACCGGTTCATCGGCGAGACGCGCCACGGCCGCCTCGCCATCATGACCACCTACCACCTCGCCCAGGTGGGCCTCGTCGTCAGCCTGACGTAGGAGCCCGCTGCAGCCGCTCGCGGAGGGCGACGGTGACCCGCATGCGCTCGAGGTGCTGCGCGACGGTCTGCTTGGCCTGTGGGATCGGGTGGGCCTCGACGAACCGCTCGACGTCCGCGGCCACGTCACGGTCGGAGATCGTCCGGACCCCGGCGAGCATCCGGTCGATGCTGTTGCTCGGGAAGCGCTCGGTGAGCTCCTCCCACCGGTCCCGCACGGTCGCCCAGGCGATCGGTCCGTTGTCCCGGTTCGCGATGCACGCGCTGAGCAGGTACGGCGCGTTCTGCGTGCGCACGTCCGGCGACGTGGCCAGCTCGAGCACCCGGTCGAACAGCGCGGGGTCGCGGACCTCGGCCAGCGCGAACAGGTAGCGCTGCTCGGCCTGGGGCGTGCCGCCGGCCTTGAACCCCGCGATCAGCTCGTCGAGGTCCTCGGGGCGGGCGAACGCGGCGACCGCCCGGACGACCGCCCCGGCGATGTTCGGCTCGACCTCGGTGGTCTCCCCCCGCACGGCGGCGAACAGCTCCCGCACCTGCTCGAGGGCAGCCGGGTCACCGCCCAGGGTGACCGCCGCGCCGATGAGGGCGGCGCGCAGCTCCCGGTCCCGGTCGCTCTCTCCCGGCCGCGGCGCCCAGCCCAGCCGCTCGAGGGCGGGGAGCACGAGCGCCCGCACGCGGGCCTGCAAGGGTGCGCGGTCCGCCGGCGGGGTGACGCGATCGATCTCGGTCAGGCCGCCGAGCAGCCGTCGCCACACCGACACGTCGGTCTCGGCCCCGAGCCGCTCGGCCAGGGCCACGTAGTCCTCGGCGGATGTGGTGCCGGCGAGGACGGAGGCCCACGTGTCGTCGGCCAGCCCGTAGCGCTCGAGCGGGGACAGCTCGTCCATGGCCCGCTCGGCCAGCGCCTGGTGCAGCGGGCCCACGGGCCGCACGCGGTAGAAGCCGTGACCCTCGACGTTCCCCACCACCCACGTCACGGGCTCGGGCAGGTCGATCTCGAGCTCGTCACCCTCGAGCAGCTCGGTGGCGGTGTGCACCTTCCCCGACGCGGTCGCGTAGCGCAGGTGCAGCGGCACGGCCCAGCGGGACCGGTCGCTCGGATCCGGGAGGTAGCGGAAGCGCTGCTGCGAGAGGCGCAGCACCCGGCCGTCGACGGGGGCGTCGATCGTCACGATCGGGTGCCCGCCCTGGAAGATCCAGGAGTCCATGATCCGGCGCACGGGCTCGCCGGTGGCCTCCTCGATCGCGTCCCACAGGTCCGTCGTGTCGGTGTTCCCGTAGGCGTTGGTCGTCATGTAGTGGCGGATGCCCTCTCGGAAGCGGTCCTCGCCGAGGTACTGCTCGAGCATCCGGACGACGGCCGCGCCCTTCTCGTAGGTGAGGATGTCGAACATGCCCTCGGCGTCCTCGGGCGACACGACGGGGTACTCGATGGGCCGGGTCGCCTCGAGCGCGTCGGTGTCGAAGGCCATCGAGCGGGAGAGGCCGAAGCTGACCCAGCGCTGCCACGCGGGGCGGAACGCGTCGGTGACCTTCATCTCCATGAACGTGGCGAAGGCCTCGTTGAGCCAGATGCCGTTCCACCAGTCCATCGTCACGAGGTCGCCGAACCACATGTGGGCGAGCTCGTGGGCGATCACGTCGACCACGTTCTGCTGCTCGCCCTGCGTCGTCGTGGTCGGGTCGGCCAGCAGCAGCGTCTCGCGGAACGTCACGCAGCCGAGGTTCTCCATCGCACCGAAGGCGAAGTCGGGGACGGCGACCAGGTCGAGCGAGTCACCGGGGTACGGGAGGGCGAAGTACTCCGCGAGGTACCGGAGCGAGAACGCGCCGATCTCGAGCCCGAAGCCCGTGAGGGCGGCCCGCTCGGGCGGGTACACGATGCGCAAGGGCGTGCCGTCGACGTCCACCGGCTTCGTGGCCTCGAGCGGCCCGACGATGAACGCGACCAGGTACGTCGACATCACCATCGTCTCCGCGAAGCGGACCTCGCGGAGGCCGTCGGGTGCGACCTCGTCGGACAGCACCGCCGCGTTCGACACCGCGAACAGGTCCGGGTCCACCCGCAGCGTGATGGCGAAGGCGGCCTTGCGGTCCGGCTCGTCCCAGCACGGGAAGGCCCGGCGGGCGTCGGTGGCCTCGAACTGCGTGGTGGCGATCACGTGCTCGACGCCCGCATCGTCGGTGAACGTGGACCGGTAGAACCCGGCGAGCTTGTCGTTGAGGATCCCGGAGAAGCGGATCGACACGACCGCCGCGCCCGGCTCGAGCGGTTCGGGCAAGGTGAGGGTGGCGCGCTCCGCCTCGTCGTCGAGCGTGACCTCCGCGGGCCGGCGCTCGTCCCCCTGGACCACCGTGGCCTCGTGCAGCTCGAGGTCAGCCGCGTTGAGCACGACCGTGTCGGTGGCGTCGTGCACGACCAGGTCGATGTCGACCGAGCCCGTGAACGTGGCGCCCGGCAGGTCGGGGGTGAGCGTCAGGTCGTAGCGCTTCGGCGAGACCGTGCGGGGGAGCCGGTGCGGGTTCGCGTCGTCGACCATCGGCGCACCCTACCCACGGCGATCGGGGGGCCAGCCGCCGCCGGGTAGCCTCGGACGCCGTGACCGAGCCCGACCCCATCCCCGAGGCCATCGACGTGGTCGGCATCGGCAACGCCCTCGTCGACGTCCTGAGCCACGAGGACGAGGCGTTCATCGAGGCCAACGGGCTCGTGAAGGGCGCGATGACGCTCATCGACACCGAGCGGGCCGAGGCGCTCTACGCGGCGATGGGCCCGGGCATCGAGGCCTCCGGCGGGTCCGCCGCCAACACGATCGCCGGCGTCGCCAGCTTCGGTGGTGGGGCCGCGTACATCGGCCGGGTGTTCGACGACCAGCTCGGCACCGTGTTCGCGCACGACCTGCGGGCCACCGGCGTGGTGTTCCGGTCGCCGCCCGCGACCGACGGTCCGCCCACCGGCCGCTGCCTCATCGTCGTGACGCCGGACGCCGAGCGCACGATGAACACCTACCTCGGGTCGTCGGAGTTCTTCGGGCCGGAGCACGTCGACGTCGAGCTCATCGCCGCGGCGCAGGTCGTGTTCCTCGAGGGCTACCTGTTCGACCGGCCCCCGGCCCAGGAGGCGTACTGGAAGGCCAGCCAGGCCGCCCACGACGCCGGTCGCCGGGTGAGCCTCACCCTGTCCGACACCTTCTGCGTCGAGCGCCACAGGGCCGCCTGGCGCGACCTCGTGGCCGACCAGGTCGACATCCTCTTCGCCAACGAGGAGGAGGCCATGGCCCTCTACGAGGTCGGCTCCTTCGAGGCCGCCCTCGCCGCTGCCCGTGCCGACGTGGAGGTCGCCATCGTCACGCGAGGGGCCCGCGGCTCGGTCGTCGCCCGCGGTGACGAGGTGGTCGAGGTCGCCGCCCACCCGGTCCCGAAGGTGGTCGACACCACCGGCGCCGGCGACCTCTATGCGGCGGGCTTCCTCTACGGCTTCACCCGCGACCGTTCGATGGCCGACTGCGGCCGGCTCGGCTCGGTGGCCGCCTCCGCCGTCATCGGCCACACCGGTCCCCGCCCCGGCATCTCGCTCGCGCAGCTGGCCGACTCCCTCCACCTCTGATGGGCGACGGGCCGTGGTCGCTGGTCGAGGCCGCGGCCACGGCCGTGGGGGAGCGGACCGGGGTCGCGGCGCACGAGGTCGCCGTGGTGCTCGGCTCCGGCTGGGTGCCCGCCGCCGACCGCATCGGGGAGACGGTGGCCGAGGTCAGGGCGGTGGACCTGCCCGGCTTCGCGACGCCGGTCGTCGCCGGCCACGCCGACGTGGTGCGATCGGTGCGGACCGAGGGTGGGCGGGCCGTGCTGGTGATGGGGCGGGTGCACGCGTACGAGGGCCACGACCCGGCGACGGTGGTGCACGGGGTGCGGGTGGCGGCCCGAACCGGCTGCCGCGCCCTCGTGGTCACCAACGCGGCCGGCGCGGTGCGCCACGGGCTGCCCGTCGGGCGGCCCGTGCTCGTCGCCGACCACCTGAACCTCACGGGGCGCTCGCCGCTCGAGGGCGACGGCGCCACGGGCAGCGAGCGCTTCGTCGACCTCACCGACGCGTACTCGGCCCGCCTGCGGGCGGTCGCCCGGGAGGTGGACCCGTCGCTCGTGGACGGCGTGTACGCCGGCGTCGGCGGACCGCAGTACGAGACGCCCGCCGAGATCCGGATGCTGCAGCAGCTCGGGGCCGACCTCGTCGGCATGTCGACGGTCCACGAGGTGATCGCGGCCCGCCACGCGGGGCTCGAGGTGCTGGCCATCTCGCTCGTCACCAACCTGGCCGCCGGTCTGGGCGACGCCGGTCTCGACCACGCCGCCGTCGTCGATGC
>DATFFY010000400.1:0-4263 GCA_035249805.1 Acidimicrobiales bacterium
GAGGGCGCGGCCCAGCTCGCCGCCGTCGTGAACGCCGTGCTCGCGGTCGGCGCCGGGCTGGCCCGTCACGTGCTCGTGTACCGCACCGTCACCGAGGCGACCGCCCAGGGCGAGGGTGGCCGCCAGGGCATCGGCATCGGCGGCGGCGGCGGAGGCGGCGGGGCGCCCCGGATGGGCGGGTCGATGCAGTGGAGCATCCCGATGCGGGCGTACTCCGCGGCCAACTGGCTGGCCCTCAACGCCCACCGCCACTTCCACGAGTTCGGCACCACGCCCGAGCAGCTGGCGATGATCGCCCTGAACGCCCGGCGCAACGCGGTCATCAACCCGAAGGCCGTCTACCGCGAGCCGATGACGCTCGACGACTACTTCGCGTCGCGCGTCATCACCACGCCCTTCCGCCTCTACGACTGCGACGCGCCGGTGGACGGCTCGACGGCCGTCATCGTGTCCACCGCCGACCACGCGCCGAACGTCGACCACCCGGTGGCCCGGGTGGAGGCGGTCGGCACCGCGCTGCGGGGCCGGCCGTCGTGGGACCAGTTCGACGACATGACGACGATGGCCGCTCGAGACGCCGGCGCCCAGGTGTGGACCCGGACGGACCTCACCCCGGCCGACGTCGACGTCGCCGAGCTGTACGACGGCTTCAGCTTCCTGTCGATGGTGTGGCTCGAGGCCCTCGGCTTCTGCGGGCGGGGCGAGTCCGGTCCGTTCGTCGAGGGGGGCCACCGCATCGCCCTCGACGGCGACCTGCCCCTCAACACCCACGGCGGCCAGCTGTCGGCCGGACGCCTCCACGGGTTCGGGTTCATCCACGAGGCGTGCCTCCAGCTGCGGGGCGAGGCCGGCGAGCGACAGGTGCCGGGCCAGCGGGTCGAGGTGGCCGCGGTCGCGAATGGGGGCGGTCCCATCGCGGGTGCGATGCTCCTCACCCGTGAGGGGTGAGGGGGAGGGGACACCGTGACGTTGCTGATGCTCCTCGAGATGATCGCCTCCGCGTTCGCGGACAGGGTGGCGATCGGCACCGCCGCCGGGGGCATCACCTACGGGGAGCTGCTGGCCCGGGCCGGGGCGGGGGCCGAGGTGATCCGCGGTCACGGGGCCGAGCACCTGGCCTACGTCGGTGAGAGCGACGTCGCCTTCCCCGTCGCGGTCTTCGCGGCGGCGTGGGCGGGGGTGCCGCTCCTGCCGCTCAACTACCGCCTCGCCGACGACCAGCTGCAGGAGCTCCTCGGGCAGCACGACGACGTGCTCGTGCTCACCGAGGAGCCCACCCGCGTGCCCGGCATGCCGATCGCCCACTGGAACGCGGCGACCGCCGCCGGCGCCGACCCCGGGCCCTCGACCGCCGACGGCGAGGACGTCGCCGTGCTGCTGTACACGAGCGGCACGACCTCGGCCCCGAAGGCCGTCGTCCTCCGCCACCGGCACCTCACCTCGTACGTCATCTCCTCGGTCGAGTTCGCCGGCGCGGACGAGGGCGACGCCACGCTCACGAGCGTGCCGCCGTACCACATCGCCGGCGTCGCCAACGTGGTGTCGAACGTGTACGCGGGCCGCCGCGTCGTGTACCTCCCGACCTTCACGCCGGAGACCTGGCTCGAGACCGTGCGGGCGGAGGGCATCAGCCACGCGATGGTCGTGCCGACGATGCTGGCCCGGGTCGTGGAGCACCTCGGCGACGCGCCGGCCGGCTGCGACGGCCTCCGCTCGCTGGCCTACGGCGGCGCCCGCATGCCGGTCACCGTGCTGGAGCGGGCGCTCGCCGCCTTCCCGGGCACCGACTTCGTGAACGCCTACGGTCTCACCGAGACGAGCTCCACGATCGCCGTGCTCGGCCCGGAGGACCACCGCAAGGCGATGGAGGGCGACGACGCGGCCCGGTCCCGGCTGGGCTCGTGCGGCCGGCTCGTCCCCGGCATCGAGGTCGAGGTGCGGGACGGCGAGGTGTGGGTGCGAGGTGAGCAGGTGTCGGGCGAGTACCTCGGCCAGGGCGGCGCGCTCGACCCCGACGGCTGGTTCCCCACCCGCGACCGCGGCTGGGTGGACGACGAGGGCTACCTCTTCATCGAGGGCCGTTCGGACGACACGATCATCCGTGGCGGCGAGAACATCGCGCCCGCCGAGATCGAGGACGCGCTCCTCGCCCACCCGGCGGTGGCCCAGGCCGCGGTCGTCGGCCTGCCGGACGAGGAGTGGGGCCAGCGGCTGGCCGCCGCCGTCGTGCTGCGGGCCGGCGAGGAGGTCGACGCCGAGGCCCTGCGGGCCTTCGCCCGCGAGCGCCTGCGGTCGTCCAAGACGCCGGACGTCATCGCCTTCCGCGACGACCTGCCGATGACCGACACCGGCAAGCTGCTCCGCCGCGTCGTGCTGGCCGACCTCCTCGGGGAGCCGAGCTGATGGCCTTCGGCCTCACCGACCTCGTCGCCGCGCTGGCCCTCGAGCCGACCGAGGGCGGCGTCACCGGCCCGAACCTCGACCTCGGGTACTACCGGATCTTCGGCGGGCAGATCCTGGCCCAGGCCCTCGTCGCCGCCGCCGACGCGTCACCTGAGAAGACGGTGAAGTCGCTGCACGTCCTCTTCCCTCGCGAGGGGAACGCCGAGCAGCCGCTGCACTACCGGGTGGACAAGCTGAGCGACGGCCGCACCTTCGGCGCCACCCAGGTCACCGCGACGCAGGAGGGCAAGGTGATCGCGGCGGCCACCGTGTCGCTCCACGCCGACGAGGACGGCCTGCGCCGCAGCGACGACCCGCCCGCGGTCGGTGCGCCGGAGGAGGCGCCGGTCCTCGACGTGCCGATGGTGCCGTGGGAGGTGCGGTCGGTCGGCGGCGTCGACGTGGCCGACCGGACGGTCGGGCCGCCCGACCTGCAGCTGTGGATGCGCACGCCGCCGCTGGCCGTGGACCGCCTCGCCGTGCACCAGGCCCTGCTGTCGCACGCCACCGACCTCACGCTGATCGGCACGGCGCTGCGCCCCTTCGAGGGGATCTCGCAGGCCGACTCCACCGTCACCCTGCAGACCGCCGTCACCTCCCACTCGATGTGGTTCCACCAGCCCTTCCGCATGGACGACTGGGTGCTGCTCAGCCAGCACAGCCCGGTTGTGGCCAAGGGGAGGAGCTGGGGGCGCGGGGAGGTCTTCGGCGCCGCGGGCGACGTGGTGGCGTCGTTCGCGCAGGAGGCGATGGTGCGGCAGATCGAGCCGGCGGCGTGAGCACGACCGCCGCCCGTCCGTCGACCGGCCCCCGCGAGCCGCTCTCGGGCCCGCCGCCCCGCGCGCCCGGATCGGTCCGGCGGACGACGACCGTCGACCAGCGCCGCGGCGGGTTCGGCGACCCCCAGTCGGTCCTCGCCTGCGGCAGGGACCTGCGCACGCGGGCCGACGGCGTCGCGGAGGTCGTCGACCAGGTCGAGCTGCGGTTGGAGCTGGACGGCGGGGGGATCGTGACGGCGGTCGACGCCGATCCGGCCGAGCCCCGGCTCGAGGCCCTGGTCGGCGAGAGCGTGACCAGGGGCCTGCGGCAGCGGGTCGACGTCCTGGTGGCCGACCACCGCTCACGGGGCAGCGTCCTGCACCAGCTGCTCGACGACCTGCCCCTCGCCGCGCTGATCTCCAGCTACGGCTCGAGCCGCGAGGTCCCCGACTTCAAGCTCCCGCCCGACCGAGCGCTCAAGATGACCGACCTGTGCTCGGGCTGGCGGGCCGGTGGCACCATGCTCCACACGCTCGAGGAGACCGGGGTGTTCCCGATCCCGGTCGGCCCGCCGGCGCCGCCGCTGGTGGACCCCGACGACCCGCTGGGCTGGCACGACCTCCCGCCGATGGCGCCGAGGTCGATCCGGCGGTGCCGGCGGCTCGACCTCGTCGACGGGGACCCGTACGGCCTCCAGGTCCACTTCCGCGACAGCCACATGGAGGCCGACGGCGTCACCGAGGACGTCCTGCACGAGTACGTCCTCGACGCGACCGTCGAGCGGGGGACGCTGGTCGTCCTGTCGTCGGAGGCCAGGGTGCGGGTGCTGCCCTGGCCGGAGTGCCCCGGTGCCGCGGCGAGCGCGGCGCGGATCGTGGGCGAGCCGGTGTCGCTCCTGCGCCAGAAGGTCGCGCTGCGCTTCACCGGGACGTCGACGTGCACCCACCTCAACGACGTCATGCGCTCGATGGCCGGCGTCACCGCCCTCGCCCAGGCCCTGGGATGAGTGCGAGCGAGGATCTGTCCGGGCAGGTCGCGCTCGTCACGGGCGCGTCGCGCGGC
>DATFFY010000401.1:0-5760 GCA_035249805.1 Acidimicrobiales bacterium
CTGTCGACGCTCATGGTCACGTACCCGTCCACGCACGGCGTGTTCGAGGAGCGCATCACGGAGATCTGCGACCTGGTGCACGCCCACGGCGGTCAGGTGTACGTCGACGGCGCCAACCTCAACGCGCTCGTCGGGGTGGCCCGGCCCGGCTGGTTCGGCGGCGACGTGAGCCACCTGAACCTGCACAAGACGTTCTGCATCCCCCACGGTGGGGGCGGACCCGGCGTCGGCCCCGTGGCCGCCCGCGCCCACCTGGCCCCGTTCCTGCCGAACCACCCGCTCGTGCCCACGGCCGGACCGGAGACCGGTCCCGGCCCGATCTCCGGCGCCCCGTGGGGCTCGGCGTCGATCCTGCCGATCTCGTGGGCCTACATCGCGCTGATGGGCCCCGACGGCCTGCGCCGCGCCACCGAGATGGCCATCCTCAACGCCAACTACGTGGCCGTCCGGCTTGGTGGCGCCTACCCGGTCCTCTACACGGGGGGGCACGGTCGCGTCGCCCACGAGTGCATCCTCGACCTCCGCGAGCTCACGCGCACGAGTGGGGTCACCGTCGACGACGTGGCCAAGCGCCTCATCGACTTCGGCTTCCACGCCCCGACCATGAGCTTCCCGGTGGCGGGCACGCTGATGGTCGAGCCGACGGAGTCGGAGAGCCTGGCCGAGCTGGACCGCTTCTGCGACGCGATGCTCGCCATCCGCGCCGAGATCGCCGCGATCGAGGCCGGCGAGGTCGCCCACGACGACAGCGCGCTGGCCCACGCCCCGCACACGGCCGAGGACGTGCTCGTCGCGGACTGGGACCGGCCGTACACGCGAGAGCAGGCCGCCTACCCCCTGCCGTCGCTCCGCCAGGGCAAGTACTGGCCCCCGGTGAGCCGGATCGACGGCGGCTACGGGGACCGCAACCTCGTGTGCGCCTGCCCGCCCCCCGAGGCCTTCGCCGAGTAGCCGAGTGAACAGGTCCGGTTCACCAGCGCTCGAGTGAGCAGGTCCGGCATCCCGGACTCATCGACTCGGGCGACCGGCGGTCGGACCTATTCACTCGCACTACGGTCCTCGCCGTGCGACGACAGGACCGGCGGGCGCTCGGGCTCGCGGCGTTCATCGGGGGCGCCGGCGTGATGCACTTCGTGCGGCCGGAGTTCTTCGACGAGATCGTCCCCGACTGGATGCCCGGCGCGCCGCGGACGACGACCTACGTGAGCGGCGCGGTCGAGCTCACCGGCGCGCTGCTCGTCGCGCACCCGCGGACGCGGCGGTTCGGCGCGTGGTGGTGCTTCGGGACCTTTCTCGGCGTGTTCCCGGCCAACATCCAGACCGTGCTCGATGGCGGGGTGAGGAGCGCCAAGCCTCCCTTCGACACCCGCCTGGCGGCCACGCTCCGCCTCCCGCTGCAGCTGCCGATGCTCGCCGTCGCCCGCCGCGTCGCCCATGACCCCTGAGCCCGCGCCCAGGCGGGCGACCCCGGTCGCGGCACCCGACCTGCGCGACGAGCTCACCGTCGTCGAGGACCTCGTGCTGCACGACGACGAGCGCGTCGAGGACGTCGACACCGCCGCCTGCGGGCTGGACGCGGACCAGCCGATCGAGGGCCTGCAGCTGCGGCGGGTCCGGCTGGTCGGTCCCGCGTGGACGGGCGTCACCCTCCGGGACCTGCACCTGCGCGACGTCGTCATCGAGGGAGGCGAGCTGGCCGGGGTGAGCTTCGAGGGCGCCACCTTCGAGCGCGTCGCCTTCCTGCGCTGCCGCCTGTCCGGGATCGTCGCGCCCGCGCTGCGGGCCACGGACGTGCGCTTCGTCGACTGCCGCATGGAGGAGGCCTGGCTGCGGGCCGCCACCCTGGAGCGAGCCGCGTTCGAGGACTGCGCCCTGCCCCGGGCCGACCTCTACGCCGCCCGGGTCCGGCAGTCCCGGTTCGAGCGCTGCGACCTCACCGAGGTCGAGCTGTCGCAGGCCGAGCTCGACGACGTCGCCTTCCACGGCTCGCGGATCGAGGGCATCACCGGCGGCGCCGCGCTGCGCAACGCCGTGATCGGCAGCGACCAGCTGCTCGTGTTCGCCGGTCCCGTGCTGCACGCGGCCGGCATCGTGGTCGACGACGACTACCTACGAGCTCCCGACGAGCCCGCCTAGCCCGAGCAGCAGCTCAGCCCTGGACCAGCTCGGCGATCTCCTCGAGGAGGAAGCTCGGGCCGGACACGAGGATCGTGGTCACACAGGTCTCGCGCCAACGCTCGAGGTCGTCGCGGACCTTCGCCTTCGGACCGATCAGGTACACGTCCTCGACCATGGCCGTGGGGACGTACGACGCGGCCTCGTCCTTCCGGCCGTCCAGGTACGCCTCCTGGATCTTCTCGCACGCCTCCTCGTACCCGAGCCGCGCGAACACGTCCTTGTGGAAGTTGCGGTCGCGGGCGCCCATCCCCCCGATGTACAGCGCCAGCGTGGGGCGGAGCAGGTCGGCGCACGTCTCGACGTCGTCGCCCACGACCGTGGGGACGACGCAGGCCACCTCGAAGTCCTCGGCCCGGTCGTCGCGCCGTCGCCGGCCGAAGCCCTCGGCCAGCGCCTGGCGGTAGAAGCCGTCCGCCCTGGGCGAGAAGAACATGGGCAGCCACCCGTCCGCGATCTCGGCCGCGAGCGCGACGTTCTTCGGGCCTTCGGCCCCGAGGTAGATCGGGATGTGGCCGCGCAGCGGTCGCACGATCGACTTCAGCGGCTTGCCGAGCCCCGTCCCGCCGACGAGGGGCATCTGGTAGTGGTCGCCCACGTAGGAGACCGGCTTGTCCCGGGCGATGATCATCCGGACGATGTCGACGTACTCGCGCGTGCGCGCCAGCGGCATCGCGTAGTCCTGCGAGTACCAGCCCTCCACGACCTGCGGACCGCTCACGCCGAGCCCGAGGATGCACCTCCCCCCGGACAGGTGGTCGAGCGTGATGGCCGTCATCGCGGTGGACGCCGGGGTGCGGGCCGAGATCTGCGTGATGGCGGTGCCCAGCTTCACGTGGCTCGTCTGGCTCCCCCACCACGCCAAGGGCGTGAAGCAGTCGGACCCGTAGGCCTCCGACGTCCAGATCGAGTCGAACCCGAGGCGCTCGGCCGTGGCGATCTGCTCCGCGGCGTCCGGAGGCGGTCCCGACGAGGGCCAGTACCCGATGATCAAGCCGAGCTTCATGGTCGGCCAACGTAGCCGCCGTGTTTGGTCCGGACTAGAACGTGTTCTAGTCTGAGCGCATGACGATGCCGTCGGACGTCGGGGTCATCGACCTGATGATGGGGATCCCCGAAGGCCACAAGAAGGACTGGTACCAGTTCCTGCGGGCCGGCTTCATGGACGAGGAGTCCGGGGACATGGAGTTCCCGGTCCAGTACATGTTCAAGGGCGTGCCCGACGACATCGAGGAGGGCGCCGACCCCGTCGCCGCCGTCCTCGGCGAGATGGACCACTTCGGCATCGAGCGGGCGATGCTCGGCGTGCACTTCGAGCGGAACGAGTCCCTGCGGGCGCTCCAGCAGCACCCCGACCGCTTCTTCGGCTCCTACGAGGTCAACCCGAACCGCGGGATGAAGGGGATCCGCGAGCTGGTCCGGGCCCACGAGGAGCTGGGCATCAGGTCGGCCACCGCCTTCCCCGCGGGCATGACGCCGCAGGTGCCGATCAACGACAAGCGCTTCTACCCCTTCTACGCCAAGTGCATCGAGCTCGACATCCCGATCTGCATCACCACCGGGGTGCCGGGTCCGCGCGTGCCGATGCTCTGCCAGAAGACGGAGCTGCTCGACGAGGTGTGCTGGTACTTCCCCGAGCTGAAGATCGTGATGCGACACGGCGCCGAGCCGTGGGACGCGCTCGCCGTGAAGCTCATGCTGAAGTGGCCGAACCTCTACTACTCGACCTCTGCGTTCGCGCCGAAGTACTACCCGCAGACGATCATCGACTACGCGAACACCCGCGGCGCCGACAAGATCATGTACGCGGGGTACTTCCCGATGGGGCTCTCCCTCGAGCGGATCTTCAGCGAGCTGCCGCACGTCGGGCTGAAGGACGACGTGTGGCCGAAGTTCCTCCGCGAGAACGCGGTGCGCGTGTTCGGCCTGGAGGGATGACGATGGACCGGCAGCTCGAGCGGGCCCCGTTCCCCGTGCCCTTCGGCTGGTTCTGCATCGGCTACCCCGAGGAGTTCCCCGTGGGCGAGCCGACGGCGCTCTTCTACTTCGACCGTCACCTGGTCGCCTGGCGGGACGAGACCGGCGTCCTCCACGTGCAGGACCCGTTCTGCCCCCACCTCGGCGCCCACCTCGGCCACGGCGGCAAGGTCGAGGGTTGCGAGATCGTGTGCCCCTTCCACGGCTGGAAGTTCGACACGGCCGGCGTCAACACCGACATCCCCTACTCGGATCGGGTCAACAGGAAGGGCAGCCTGCGCACCTACCCCGTGGTGGAGCGCAACGAGGTGTCGATGGTCTGGTACCACCCGGACGAGTCGGTCGCGCCGATGTGGGACATCCCCGAGCTGCCCGAGTTCAACGGCGACCCGGACTGGTCCACGGTCATCCGCACCTCGCACACGGTCGACGCGCCATGGCAGGAGATGGCCGAGAACGGCGTCGACTCGGCCCACTTCCGGTACGTGCACAACACGGCCGAGGTCCCGGCGATGGAGAGCTACGAGACCGGCTTTCCGGGCACGCAGATGCGCTCCAGCCAGAAGTTCCCGACGCCGCGGGGCGTGATGGAGGGCCGGATCGACTCCGAGCAGGTCGGGCCCGGCATCGCCATCGTCCGCTTCGGCGGCATCGTCGACACGGTGAGCTACGCGGTCACCACGCCCATCCGCCGCGACCAGTGCATCACCCGCTTCAACTTCCGCTTCAAGACGATGGGCGACGAGACGACCACGCACAACGTGGGCAAGGCCTTCGTCGCCGAGGTCGACAAGCAGTTCCTCGAGGACAAGCCGATCTGGGAGCACAAGGCCCACCTCGTCCGCCCGGCCCTGGCCGACAACGACGGACCGTTCATGAAGTTCCGGAAGTGGGCGGCCCAGTTCTACGCGGAGCCGATCAGCGACGAGCGCACCGTCTTCCCGCCGCCGTGGTGGCCCGACCGGGCCGACGAGGCCCCGGCGAAGGCCACCGCCAGCGCCAAGCTCGGCGACTGACCGACGGCTCAGCGGGCGGCCCGGACCGCCCGCAGCTTCGCGACGCCCATCGCCGCGACGACGACCGCCTGTGCGAGCACGAGGGCGCGACCGGGGCCGGTCATCGACACGGCGACCGCCACCACGACCGAGGCGATGGCCCAGACGAAGTCGCTCTCGGCGCTCCACGGCGTCAGGGCGAGCAGGTGACGGGCCGACGCCCGGGCCAGGACGAGCAGGTTGACGCCGAGCAGGAGCAGGAAGCCGCCGACGGCAGCCACGGGCCACGTCGGCTCCAGCCCGGCCACGTCGGCGATCGGGCCGGCACCGGCGAACAGGAGCCCGCCGGACACGAGGCACAGGACGGCGTCGGCCTGGACGACCCTGCGCACGCCGGTCACGGCGCCGAGCGTCTCGGCGAACGGGGTGGGGGCGGTGGTGGTGGTCATGGGACCAGGGTGCGCCTCCCGGGCGCCGAGGGCGATTACCCGTGAGGTAGGAAGGCGGCGTGCGATCGGTCCTCGCGGTGCTCCTGGCCGGTTCGTTGCTCGCGGCCTGCGGGGACGGCGAGCCCGACTCGGCGACCCCGCCCACCGTGGCGTCCACCCCGAGC
>DATFFY010000402.1:0-2560 GCA_035249805.1 Acidimicrobiales bacterium
CTGCACGCCGCGTGGGCCGTCGACGCGCTGGCCCCCGCCGACGCGCTCGCCAGCGCGGCGCTGGCCAAGGCGTACTGCGCCCGCGCCGCCCGGTCGGTCTGCGAGGCCGCCATCCAGGTGCACGGCGGCATCGGCAACACCTGGGAGTGCCTCGCCCACGTCCACCTGCGCCGGGCCCTGCTGTCCACCGACCTGTTCGGCGGGGTGGGGCCGAGCCTCGACCGCGTGCTCGCGCACCACCGGATCGGGGGTGGTCGTGGACTTCGGTGACGCCCCCGAGGAGGCCGCGTTCCGGGCCCGCTTCCGCGCCTGGCTCCAGGAGCACGACCCGGGCCTGCCCACGTCGTCGACCTCCGACGAGTACTGGGAGGGCCAGGCCGCCTGGCACCGGTCGCTCTACGACGCGGGCTTCTTCGGGCTGACCTGGCCGAAGCGCATCGGGGGCCACGAGCTCCCGAGCGTGTACGACGTCATCCTCGACGACGAGCTGGCCGCGGCCGGCGCACCCCCGCGGCCGAGCCTCGGGTACCTCGTCATCGGGCTCCTCGAGCACGGGAGCGAGGACCTGCAGGCCCGCTTCCTGCCCGGCATCGTCAACGGCCGTGAGCGCTGGTGCCAGGGCTTCAGCGAGCCGGACGCGGGCTCGGACCTCGCGTCGCTGCGGACCCGGGCCGAGCGCGACGGCGACGACCACGTGCTCACCGGCCACAAGGTCTGGACGAGCTACTCCGACCTGGCCGACTGGTGCCTCGTGCTCGCTCGCACCGACCCCGACGTGCCCAAGCACAAGGGGATCTCGGCCTTCGTCGTGTCGATGCACCAGCCGGGCGTCGAGCAGCGACCCCTCAGGATGATCAACGGGATCACCCGCGAGTTCGGCGAGGTGATCTTCGACGGCGCCCGCGTGCCCGCCGCGAACATGGTGGGCGAGCCGGGGGACGGTTGGCGCCTCGCGATGACCGTCGTGGGCCACGAGCGCGAGCCGGGCGAGCTCGGCTACGTCGCCCGCTACCGCAAGGCCGTCGACCAGCTCGCCGCCCGCGTGCGCTCCCATCCCGAGCACCACGCGCCCGAGCAGGTCCGCGACCTGGGCTGGGCGATGGTCGAGGCCGAGATGCTCCGCCTGCACGTGTGCCGGCGCCTGTCGGACCGGCTCGACGGCATCTCGCACGGCCCCGAGGGCTCGGTCGACAAGCTGCTGATGACCCAGGTGGAGCAGGCGGTCGGCCACGCCGCGCTGGGCATCGGCGGGGCGGGCCACGACGAGCACGACGACACCTGGCTCAGGGTGTACTTGTACAGCAGGGCGCAGAGCGTGATGGGCGGCACGTCCCAGATCCAGCGCAACCTGATCGCCACCCGCATCCTGGAGCTGCCGACCTCATGACGACGACGACGACGACCGAGTACGACCTGCCGCCGGAGATCCTCGTGGAGGCCGACGGCCCCGTCCGGATCGTCACGCTCAACCGGCCCGACGCGCTGAACGCCACCAACCGCGACCTGCACGCGGGCCTGGCCGCCCTGTTCCCCCAGCTCGACGCGGACCTCGACGCGCGCGTCGCGCTCCTCACCGGCGCCGGCCGGGCCTTCTCCGCCGGTGGCGACTTCGAGTACATCGACGCCCTGACCAAGAGCGACGAGCTGCGGGCCGAGACCATGGTGCACGCGAAGCAGATCGTCACCGGGATGATCCACTGCCGCGTCCCGGTCGTGGCCGCCGTGAACGGCCCGGCGGTCGGCCTCGGGTGCAGCCTCGTGGCGCTGTCCGACATCGTCTACATGGCCGAGAGCGCGCACCTCGCCGACCCGCACGTGCTGATCGGGCTGGTGGCCGCCGACGGAGGCCCCGTCACGTGGCCGCTGCTCACCAGCCTGCAGCTGGCCAAGGAGTACGCGCTCACGGGCGACCGGATCCCGGCCGCGCGCGCCGCGCAGATCGGCCTGGTGAACCACGTGTGCCCGGACGACGAGGTGCTCGCGCAGGCGCGGGCCTGTGCCGACCGCATCGCCGCCCTCCCCCAGCGCGCCACCGAGGACACGAAGCGGATCCTGAACCTGCACCTCGAGCGGGCCGTGGTCGCCACGCTGGACTTCGCGCTGGCCGCGGAGGACCGCTCGTTCCACTCGCCCGAGCTGCGGGCCAACCTCGACCGCCTGATGTCGCGCGAGAAGGAGGGCTGAGCGCCCCGTGGACTTCCAGCTGACCGACGAGCAGGTCGAGCTGCAGCGCGTGGCCCGGGAGGTGGCGGCGCGCGAGTGCCCGCCGTCGCTCGTGCGGGCCGTCGTCGAGGACGACGCCGACACGGACGCGCTCTGGAAGACGCTGGTCGACCTCGAGTGGCCGGGCCTCACGGTGCCGGTGGAGCACGGGGGCAGCGGCGCCACGATGGTCGAGCTGGCCGTGCTCCTCGAGGAGCTGGGCTGGGCCGGCGACCCGTCGCCCTTCCTGGCCACCGTCACCCAGCACCTGCCCCTCGTGCGCGAGGCGCTGGCCGGCGACGTGCGGGCCCAGCGCCTCGCCGCCGTCGTGGCCGGGAGCACGGGCGCCGCGGTGCTC
>DATFFY010000403.1:0-2620 GCA_035249805.1 Acidimicrobiales bacterium
GGTGAGCGCGGCCGCGAGGTCGAGCGAGCCGACGACCCGCTCCTCGGTGGCGCCGAGGGGCAGGTCGACGAAGGGCGCCGCGTCGCGCAGGGCGGCCAGGCCGCGGGCGAGGGTCGTCTTGCCGGATCCCTTGTCGCCCCGCAGCAGCACGCCGCCGATGGCCGGGTCGACCGTGGTGAGCAGCAGCGCGAGCTTGGCCTCGTCGCAGCCGACGACGGCGCTGAACGGGAACGAGGCGCGGCTCACCTCCGCTCCTCCATGCCCTCGGCGGCGAGCAGGCCGTCGCGCAGCGCGGTGCGGGCCGCGTCCGACGCATCCCAGAGGTCGCGCTCGGCGGCCTCGAGCAGGCGCTCGCACACGCTGCGGAGGGCCCACGGGTTGGAGCGCTCGAAGAAGTCGCGCATGACCGGGTCGGCCACGTAGGCCTGGGTCACCCGCTCGTACATCCAGTCCTCGACCACGCCGGCGGTGGCGTCGTAGCCGAAGAGGTAGTCGACGGTGGCGGCGACCTCGAAGGCGCCCTTGTAGCCGTGCTCGCGCATCGCCGCGAGCCACTTGGGGTTGAGCACGCGCGTGCGCACGACCCGGGCGGCCTCCTCGGCCAGCGAGCGCACCTGCGGTCGGGTCGGGTCGGCGGAGTCGCCGAACCAGGCCCGCGGCGCCCGCCCCGTCAGCGCCTCGACCGTGGCGACCATGCCGCCGTGGTCCTGGAAGTAGTCGTCGCTGTCGAAGATGTCGTGCTCGCGGTTGTCCTGGTTCTTGACCGCCACGTCGATGGCCGCGAACCGGCGCCGGACCTGGTCGGGTTCGGCCCGCCCTGCGCTCCCCCGCCGGTACGCGTGGCCCGACCAGGCCAGGTACACCTCGGCCAGGTCGGCCTTCGTGCGCCACGCCCGGCCCTCGAGCAGCTGGTACATGCCCGAGCCGTAGGCCCCCGGGGCCGGGCCGAAGACCCGGGCGTCGCCGAGGCCGGCCGCCCGGACGGCGTTGTCCTCGACGGGCTCGTCGAGCTCGCCGACCAGCCGCACCGCGTCGTCGAGCAGGTCGACGACGTCGGGGAAGGCGTCGCGGAAGAAGCCCGAGATGCGGACGGTGACGTCGACCCGGGGCCGGCCGAGCTCGGCCAGCGGGATGACCTCGAGGCCCTCGACGCGGCCGGAGTGCTCGTGCCACACGGGGCGCACGCCGAGGAGGGCCAGCACCTCGGCCACGTCGTCGCCCTGCGTGCGCATGTTGGCGGTGCCCCACACGACCACGCCGACCGTGCGCGGGTGGGCGCCGGTCTCGGCCAGGTGCCGCTCGAGGAGCCGGTCGGCGAGGGCGCAGCCGACGTCCCAGGCCAGCGCGGACGGGATGGCCTTCGGGTCGACGGAGTAGAAGTTGCGGCCCGTGGGCAGCACGTGGGCCCCGCCGCGGGTGGGCGAGCCGCTGGACCCGGCGGGCACGTGCCGGCCGGCGAGGCCGCCGAGCAGGTTGGACAGCTCGTCGGGGGTGCGGCGCAGGTTCGGGACGAGCGCCGTCGCGATCCAGCGCAGCGTCGGGTCGTCACCGGCGGCGGCCGGATCCCACCCGGCGTCGGCCAGGGCCTCGACGCGGGCCCGGCAGGCCTCCTCGAGGCGGTCGACCTCGCGGGTCACCGTCGACGTGGGATCGAGGCCGAGCTCGGCGGCGACGGTGGCCCGCAGCGAGGGGACCGGGCCCTGCGGCTGCCGGGTGATGGCGAGCACCGACTCGACGAGCGCCTCCCCCGCCGGCGGCGCGCCGAGCACGTGCAGGCCGCCGCGGATCTGCGCGTCCTTGAGGGCGCAGAGGTAGCCGTCGATGTGGCCGACCATGCCGGTGAAGTCGTCCGGGTCCGGCATCGCGTCGACGCCGAGGTCGCGGGCCAGCTCGGAGGTGACGAGCAGGTCCCACAGCTGCCCCTGGATGGCGGGGAGCTTGGCCGGGTCGAGCGCCTCGATCTTGGCGTACTCGTCGAGCAACCGCTCCACCCGCGCGAGGTCGTCGTAGGTCTCGGCCCGGGTCATCGGCGGGGGCAGGTGGTCGATGATCACCGCGTGGGCGCGGCGCTTGGCCTGGGTGCCCTCGCCCGGGTCGTTGACCGCGAACGGGTAGAGCAGCGGGAGCTCGCCCAGCGCGGCGTCCGGCGTGCACGCCGCGGACAGGCCGGCGCCCTTGCCGGGCAGCCACTCGAGCGTGCCGTGCTTGCCGAGGTGGACGACGGCGTCGGCCCCCCAGCCCACGTCGAGCCACCGGTAGAAGGCGAGGTAGTGGTGCGGGGCCGGCAGGTCGGGCGTGTGGTACACGGCGATCGGGTCCTCGCCGAAGCCGCGCGGCGGCTGCACGGCCACGACGGCGCCGCCGAGGTCGAGCCCCGCGAACACGAGGTGGTCGTCGTGGACGCAGACCTTGCCGGGGGCCGGGCCCCAGGTGGCCTCGGTCCGCTCCCGCAGCGCGAGCGGCAGCGTGTCGTACCAGGCGACGTAGTCGTCGACGGCGAGCCGGCCCGCGGCCATCGCCTGCTGCGCGGGCGTGAGCTCGTCGGCGTCGTAGGTGAGGCCGTCAGCGAGCCGGCCCATGACGGCGTCGGAGTCCGGGCCGAGGTCGGCGACGTCGTAGC
>DATFFY010000404.1:0-3142 GCA_035249805.1 Acidimicrobiales bacterium
GACGTCGGCCGCGGCTCGCAGCCCCACGATCCGCACGAGGGGACCGTCGGGCGACAGCACGACGGGGGAGACGTCGGCGGCGCCGAGCTCGCGCAGGCGGAGGCGGCTCGCGCCGAGGCCGGCCATGGCCGCTCCGGTGTCGTCCGCGCCCACCACGAGGACCACGAAGCGGTCGGCGAGGTCGCCGGCCAGATCGCCGGCGTCGTCCGCGACGCTGATGGTCAAGGCGCGGAGCCTACGTCCGCGCCTGTCGATCCGAAGGCCGATGTCCGAAGGATCCCGACTTGTCGCGCCGGCGCGCGCGGCCCGATCATGTAGGGAGCCCGCTGGGCGATGCATGGCACGCATCTCGCCGGTCCGGCATCGCCGCCCGCGGCGTCCTCGGACATCGCCATGAGGGCGCAGGCTCGTGGCGAGCCCTGCGTCCTTGCGAGCAGCGCGCCGAACCGCCGATCTGCGTACCGGCATCACCCAGCGGGCTCCTAGTCTGCCACCGACCCCAGCAGTACCATCCGCCACACCTGCAACAGGAGCATCAAGCGCGCAATGACCGACATCGAGCACGTGCAGGGCCGCGAGGTCCTCGACTCGCGAGGCAACCCGACCGTCGAGGTGGAGGTGTTCCTCGCGTCCGGCGCCACCGGGCGGGCCATGGTGCCGTCCGGCGCGTCGACGGGGCAGTTCGAGGCCGTCGAGCTGCGCGACGGCGGTGACCGCTACGTCGGCAAGGGCGTGCTGCAGGCCGTCGACAACGTCAACGGCCCGATCCGCGACGCGCTGGAGGGGATGGAGGCGCTCGACCAGCGCGGCGTGGACCTGTTGATGGTCGACCTCGACGGCTCGCCCAACAAGGCGAACCTCGGCGCCAACGCGCTCCTCGGCACGAGCCTCGCCGTCGCGCACGCGGCGGCCGAGGAGAGCGGACTGCCGCTGTGGCGCTACGTCGGCGGCGCGAACGCGCACACGCTGCCGGTCCCGATGATGAACGTCCTCAACGGCGGGGTCCACGCGGACAACAGCGTCGACTTCCAGGAGTTCATGATCATGCCGGTCGGCGCGGCCAGCTTCAGCGAGGCGCTGCGCTGGGGCGTCGAGACCTACCACACGCTCAAGACGCTGCTGCACGAGCGGGGCCTGTCCACGGCCGTCGGCGACAAGGGCGGCTTCGCCCCGGACCTCGACCGCAACGAGGACGCCATCCGCGTGCTCCTCGAGGCGGTCGACCGCGCCGGCTTCACGCCCGGCGAGCAGATCGCCATCGCCCTCGACCCGGCCACCACCGAGCTCTACACGGCCGACGGCACCTACGAGCTGAAGGGCGAGGGGCGCACCCTCACGTCGACGGAGCTCGTCGACGAGTGGGTGCGGCTGTGCGACGCGTACCCGATCGTCTCGATCGAGGACGGCATGGCCGAGGAGGACTGGGACGGCTGGAAGCTCCTGACCGAGCGGCTGGGCGACCGCGTCCAGCTCGTGGGTGACGACCTCTTCGTCACGAACGTCGAGCGCCTCGAGCGCGGGATCGAGTCCGGCACGGCCAACGCCATCCTCGTGAAGGTCAACCAGATCGGCACCCTGACCGAGACCCTCGACACGGTCGGCCTGGCCACCCGCGCCGGGTACCGCAGCGTGATGTCGCACCGCTCGGGCGAGACGGAGGACGTCACCATCGCCGACCTCGCCGTGGCGACGAACTGCGGCCAGATCAAGACCGGCGCGCCGGCCCGGTCCGACCGCGTGGCGAAGTACAACCAGCTCCTCCGCATCGAGACCGAGCTGGGCGACACGGCGGTGTTCCCGAGGCGCTGATGGACGGCATCCCCGGTCCGGACGAGGCGCGCGTCCGCAGGCGGCGCGTCGGGCGCACCATCGGCATCATCGGTGGGGGCGCGTGCGCGGTCGGGGTGCTGGCGCTCGGCGTGTTCCCCACGCGCGACTTCCTGGAGCAACGGGCCGATCTCGGCAGCACGCAGGAGCAGCTGTCGGTGCTCCGGGAGCAGAACGAGGCGCTCGAGGAGCGCATCGAGGCGCTGTCGACGCCCGAGGAGATCGAGCGCCTGGCCCGCGAGCAGTACAACCTCGTGCACCCCGGCGAGGAGGCGTACTCGGTGCTCCCGGCGCCGCTTCCGCCGGTCGCGCTGCCGTCGGTGTGGCCGTTCGGGCCGCTCGCCGGGACCGCCGACGAGGCCTCGACGGACCAGCAGTAGCCTCCCGTCCTCTATGACCCCCCCGCCCATCGAGGCCGAGGGCCTCGTCCGCCGCTACGGCGACCTCGTCGCCGTGGACGGCATCGACCTCGTCGTGCAGCCCGGCGAGATCTTCGGCTTCCTCGGCCCGAACGGAGCCGGCAAGTCGACGGCGGTGCGCATGCTCACGACCCTGCTGCGGCCGACGGCCGGCTGGGCCCGCGTCGCCGGGTTCGACGTCGTCCACGAGGCCGGGGCCGTGCGGCGGGCCATCGGCGTGGCGCTGCAGGACGCGGCCATCGACCCGCTGATGACCGGCCGCGAGCTGCTGCGCCTGCAGGCCGTGCTCCACGGGCTCTCGAAGGCGGCGACGGCCGAGCGGACCGGACGGCTGCTCGAGCAGGTCGGCCTCGTGGGGGCCGCCGACCGCAGGGTGGGCCAGTACTCGGGGGGCATGCGCCGCCGGCTCGACCTCGCCCTCGCGCTCGTGCACGAGCCGGCCGTGCTGTTCCTCGACGAGCCGACCACCGGCCTCGACCCCACGAGCCGGCTCGCGGTGTGGGACGAGGTGCGGCGCCTCAACCGCGAGGGCACCACGGTGTTCCTCACCACGCAGTACCTCGACGAGGCCGACCAGCTGGCCACGAGGATCGCGATCATCGACGGGGGGCGCATCGTCCGCGACGGCCGCCCGGCCGTGCTCAAGGCCGCGATCGGCGGGCACACGCTCCTCGTGACCGTGGGCCAGGACGAGCAGGGCCGCGCCGAGCAGGTGCTCCAGTCCTTCGGCGGCTCCCGGCCCGGCAAGGCCGACTCGCTGGCGATCGGCCTGGAGGGCGGCCCCGCGGCGATGGCCCCCGTGCTCCGCGCGCTCGAGGACGCCGGGATCACCGTCGAGCACCTCGAGCTCGACGCGCCGAGCCTGGACGACGTGTTCGCCGAGGCCACCGGCCGCC
>DATFFY010000405.1:0-3167 GCA_035249805.1 Acidimicrobiales bacterium
AGGCCGGACGACGGCTCGTCGAGCAGGAGCAGGGCCGGCTCGGCGCACAGCGCCCGGCCGAGCTCGACGAGGCGGGCCAGCCCGGGTGGGAGGTCCCCGGCCCGCTCGTCGGCCACCGGCCCGAGGCCGAGCTCGTCGAGCGCCTGCTCGGCCACCTCGTCGCGCCGGTAGGCCGAGCGTCGGAGCAGGCGCAGCGGGCTGGCCCCGATGGCAGCGGCCTCGGTGGCGTACTGCAGGTTCTCCCGCACGGTCATCGACCCGAACACCTCGAGGCGCTGGAACGTGCGCCCGACCCCGGCCCGAGCCCGCCGGTGCGAGGGCCAGCGGCTGACGTCCCGCCCCTCGAGGTGCACCCGCCCGGCCTCCGGCCGCAGCGTGCCCGCGATGGCGCCGAAGAGCGTCGTCTTCCCCGCGCCGTTGGGGCCGATCACGCCGACGATCTCGCCCCCGTCGGCCTCGATCGACACGTCGTCGACCGCCGTGAGCCCGCCGAACCGCACGGTGATCCCCTCCGCCACGAGCCGCGCCTCAGCCATCGACCATCACCCCAGTCGAACTGGCGCCTGAACGGCGCCGTTCGTCCGGCACTTCAGGCCCCAGTTCGCGATCTCGGACCGCGATCAGGCGGCCGGGCCAGCGCTCGGACACGAGGCCGACGAGGCCGCCGGGCCGGCGGGCCAGCAGCACGGCCCCGACCCCGAACAGCGGCGTCAGCCACGGCGACGGGGTCCCGCCGCCGGAGACGAGGTCGGGCACGAAGTAGAAGAGCAGCGCGCCGAGGACGGCGCCGTACGCGCTCTGGATGCCGCCGACCACGGCGATCGTCAGCCAGAGCAGGGACGTGAAGGTGTTGAAGAACGCCGCGCTCGGCGCCTCGAGCAGCCCGGCGTAGAGACCGCCGGCCACGCCGGCGAGGAAGGCCGAGATCGAGAAGATGGCGACGCGGGGCCACAGCGGGTCGACGCCGAGCGCGTCCGCGGCCGACGGGCTGTCCCGCAGGGCGACGAGCGTCCGCCCGAGGCCCGTGCGCCGCAGCTGGCCCATCGCGAACACGATGAGCGAGAGCACGACGACGACGAAGGCGACGTACCAGCGGTCCGAGTCGAGCGCCGATGGCCGCCCACCCCGCAGGCCGTCGCTCCCGCCGGAGAACCAGGTCCACGTGCCGAACAGGACGCCGTCGATGAGCTGCCCGACGCCGAAGGTGGCCAGCGCGAGGAACAGGCCGGACAGCCGCAGCGCGGGGATCGCGATGACGAGGCCGAGCGGCACGACGACCACGCCCGCCAGCAGCAGCGCGAGGACGAACGGGACCCCCGCGTCCACGAAGTGCACGTAGGCGAACGCGCCGGTGCCGACGATGCCGGCCTGGGCCAGCGAGATGAGGCCCGACGTGCCCGTCAGCACGGTGAGGCTGAGGAAGGCGCAGGCGATCACCAGGGCGAACCCGAGGCTGATGACGCGGGCGTCGGACAGGAGGGCGGCCAGCGGCAGGAGCAGCACGAGCAGCGGCCACCACGAGCTCGACCCGGCCTGCACGGTGCCCGTCCACGGCGCCGACGTGCCGAGCTCGCGCAGCCGGCCGGGGCGGGCGAGCACGAGGGCACCGAAGAGGAAGAGGAACGGGATGCTCGGGCGCAGGCCGTTCAGGAGGGTCGGCTGCGAGGCGAACACCTTGAGGCTGAGCGAGCCGGCCAGGCCGAGCAGGAGCGCGCCGACGAACGTGCGGGGGAGGCTCGTGAGCCGGCCGAAGATGGCAGCCGCGTACGCCTGCACGACGAGCAGCGTGAGCGTGGCGCTGTCCAGGCCGAGCAGCGGCGCGAAGAGGATGCCGGCCAGGCCGGCGGTGGCCCCGCCGAGGGCCCAGGTGAGGGCGCGGAGCTGCCCGGCGGAGAAGCCGGCGGCCTGCACCAGCTGGCGGTCGTCGACCAACGCCCGCATGGCGGTGCCCGTGCGGTGCCATCGGAAGAACGCGGACAGCGCGACGAGCACGGCCAGGCCGATGCCCACGATGGCGACCTGGTCCCAGCCGACGTGGGTCGACCCGATCCGGAACGTGGCGTCCTGCGCCGACAGGAACGGCGGCACCCGCTTCGCCGTCGCCCCGAAGATGGCCACGGCCCCGCCCTGGAGGACGATGAGCAGGCCCATCGTCAGGACGACCTTGGTGGCCTGGGCGGCCTGGTCCACGTCGCGGAAGAGGAGGCGGTCGGCGGCGATGCCCAGCACGGGCGCGAGCACGCCGAGGGCCAGGAGCGCGGCGAGCCACGTCGGCACGCCGGCCTCCTCCCGCAGCTGGTGGAAGCCGTAGGCCACGGCCATGCCGGTCGCGCCGTGGGCGAAGTTGAACAGCCCCGTCGTGCGGTAGGTGACCACGAGGCCCATGGCCGCGATCGCGTAGATGCTCCCGATCACCAGACCGGAGATGACGAACGGCAGCCAACTGGACATGCGAGCGTGCGACTCGGCTAGCTGCTTCGACGGCGGCGGGCCGCCGGAGCGGGGGCGGGCTCCTCGAGGTTGGCCTGGAGCTCGGCCACCCGCTCGTTGAGCTCCTCGACCGTGCCCTGCAGGCGGGCGATGTCGGCGCGCGTCGCCCCGAGGTCGGCCGAGAACAGCAGGGCGGCGGCCAGGCCGAGGAGGAACAGCCCGCCGATGCCGCCGCTGATGAGGTACGGGAGCTGCTTGGCCGGGTCGAGCGTGCCGCTCACCCCGAAGTAGCCGATCAGCAGCGCCACCCCACCCGCGATCGCGGCGACGAGGGCGAGCACGAGCCGCGGGTCGCCGAAGCGGGCCGCGAGGTCGGGCGAGACCTCGATGAGCGCGCGTCGGGAGCGGCCGTCGTTGCGTGGGTCGTCGGACGCCATCACCACCTCCAGAGCTGTCGTAGGTCGGTCGCCCGACGGATCGGGCGCAGGCTCGTGCGCACGACCACCCGGCCGGCGACGAAGAGGGCCGCGCCGCCGAGGAGCATGGCGCGGTACAGGCCGGTCATGTCCCAGTCCTCGACCTGGCGGCCGACGGGCACGGCGACGAGCTCGGTGTCGACGCCCCCGGCACCGGAGCCCGCGCCGGGGCTGCCCGTGCCCGTCCCGGGACCGAGGTCGAACCCGGCGTCGACGATGCCGGGGAGCAGCCCGGAGCCGATCGGCACGCTGCCGGCGTCG
>DATFFY010000406.1:0-4818 GCA_035249805.1 Acidimicrobiales bacterium
CGTCGGGCTGCACGACGTCGAGGAGGACGAGGGTGTCGACCTTGGCCTTGCCGCCCTGGCGGCCGACGACGCGCGCGCTGGCGACCGTCCGGCCCTCGCGCACCACCTCCACGGCCAGCTCGATCGGCGCGGCCGCGTCGACGGCGGACACGAAGATCGAGTGGGCCGACCGCACCACCTTGGTGGGGCAGGTCTTCGTCGCCGCGACGATCGACTGCGCCAGCACCTGGCTGCCGTCGATCACGGCGCGGTCGCCGGCGTCGTGACCGCCCCGGAAGCGACCGTCCCCGACGGGCGCGACGTCGAAGACCTCGAGCAGCCCCGTCAGCGAGCCCACGAGCTAGCTCGCGTAGCGGGGGGCGACGACGATGGACGGGATCGCGTCCACGGCGCCGGCCCGGAGGACCACGTCGATCACGTGGACGAGCCGCTCGACCGGCAGGAGGTTCCCGGCCAGGTAGCCCCGCGCCATCCACGTCGGGAGCAGCTCGGCGGCCAGCTCGGTGTCCCAACCGTTCGCGAACTCGGTGAGGGCGTCGCCCTCCCCGCCGGCGCAGTCCCCGACCACCACGCGGGTGAAGCCCACGTCGGGGTGCTCGGCCCGCCAGGCGTCGACGAGCTTGTCCATCGCCGCCTTGGTCACCGCGTAGGCCCCGAGCCCCGGCCAGGGCGGGGTCTGCGACGCGCTCACCGACGACAGGTAGGCGGCCGTGCCGTGCGACGCCTGGAGGTGGGGGAGCGCCGCGGCCGTCATCAGCGACGCGCCGACCACGTTGGTGGCGAAGGTGCTGTGCCACCGTTCGGCGTCCATGTCGGCCAGGCGCACGAGCGGCCCGACGCCGGGGGTGTACACGAGCCCGTCCAGCCCGCCGAGCCCGGCGACGGCCTCCTCGACGGCGGCGTGGCACGAGGCGGCGTCAGTGGCGTCGCAGGCGATGGCCAGCGTCCCCGGGCCGGCCTCCTCGGCCGCGTCCTGGAGGCGCTCCTTGCGTCGGGCCAGCAGCGCGACCTGCGCGCCGGCCCGGGCCAGGCCCACCCCGATGCAGCGCCCCAGCCCGCTCGACGCCCCGACCACCGCGACCCGCATCGTCTCCCCCTGACCTCGTCCCGTCGTTCGTTCTACGCTCTCGGCCGGTGGCGTGAGAGAACGTCACTATAGGGGGACGAGAACGCCACTTGCAGCGGTCGGTGGCGCAGAGGGGAGCGGACCGAGATGGCCTTGCGGATCGTGCAGTGGACGACGGGCAACGTCGGGCAGCGGTCGGTGCGAGCGGTCGTCGCCCACCCCGGGCTCGAGCTGGTCGGGTGCTACGCCTGGTCCCCCGACAAGGTCGGACGGGACGTCGGGGAGCTCGTCGGCATCGACCCGGTCGGGGTCGCCGCCACCGACGACGTCGACGCCCTGCTCGCCCTCGGTGCGGACTGCGTCGTCTACAACCCGATGTGGCCCTCGACCGACGAGCTCGTGCGGATCCTCGAGGCCGGCGTGAACGTCGTCAGCACCGCCGCGTTCGTCAGCGGGCGGCGCGACCCGGCCGACCGCGAGCGGATCGAGGCCGCCTGCAAGCAGGGCGGCGCGTCGATGTTCGGCTCGGGCATCAGCCCCGGGTTCGTCGACCTGGTCGGCATCGTGCTGGCCGGCATCTGCGACCGCGTCGACAAGGTCCGGATCGACGAGGCCTCCGACACCACGCTGTACGACTCGCCCACCACCGAGCTGCCGTGCGGCTTCGGCCGACCCATCGACGACCCCGAGCTGCCGGGCATGGCCGCCGCCGGCACCGCGGTGTTCGGCGAGGCGGTCGCCCTGATCGCCGACGCCCTCGGCGTCGAGCTCGACGAGATCGTGTGCGAGGCCGAGTACGCCAAGACCACCGCGGACGTGGTGATGGACTCCTGGACCATCGCAGCCGGCTGCGTCGCCGGCGTCTTCGCGAGCTGGCAGGGGAAGGTGGGCGGTCGCACGGTCGTCGAGCTCACCGTGCGATGGAAGAAGGGGCAGACCCTCGAGCCGGACTGGCCCATCGAGGAGGGGCACGTCATCACCATCGAGGGCCGGCCGACCGTGCGCTCGAAGCTCGAGTACCTCCCGCCGCCCGACTTCGAGGCGACCACGTTCCAGGACTTCATGGTGCTCGGCATGATCATGACGGCGATGCCCGCCATCCACGCCATCCCGGCCGTGGTGGCTGCGCCCCCGGGCATCGTGACGTACACGGACCTGCCGCTCGTCCTCCCGCGGGGCGTCGTGTCGTAACGGCGGGGGTCCCCCGGAGGACCGCTCCACATGACGACGGCGCTACTGTCCCGGCCCGTGGCAGCGGACGCCGATGCGGCGCTCGTCGAACGACTGCAGGCGGGCGAGGAGGACGCCTTCGTCGAGCTCGTCGCGCGCTACCAGGCGCCCCTCCTCCGGCTCGCGGAGGCCACCGTCGGCAGCCGGGCCGTCGCGCAGGAGGTCACGCAGGAGACCTGGCTCGCGGTCATGCGCGGGGTCCACCGCTTCGAAGGCCGCTCGTCGTTCAAGACCTGGCTCTTCCACATCCTCCTGAACCGGGCCCGCACCGCTGCCGGCAAGGAGCAGCGCGCCGGCCGGCCGGAGGATCCGGTCACCGAGCGCTTCGACGCGTCGGGAGCGTGGGCCGAGCCGCCCGAGCCGTGGGCCGATCGGGCCGAGGACCGGCTGGTCGCCGCCGAGCTGGCCACGAAGGTGAAGGCCCTGCTGCCGCGGCTTCCGGAGGTCCAGCGCCAGGTGGTGGTCCTGCGCGACGTCGAGGGCCTCCCGGCCGCCGAGGTCTGCCGCCTGCTCGAGCTGTCCGACGGGAACCAGCGGGTCCTGCTGCACCGCGGCCGGGCCCGGCTGCGGTCCCTCCTGACCGAGGAGGTCGCGCCGTGAGCCGTCTCCTCTTCTGGCGCCGCCGGCGGGCCCTCGTCTGCCGCGAGGCGGTCGCGCTCGTGACCGACTACCTCGAGGGCCGCCTCCCCGGGCGCGACGCGGCGCGGCTCGAGGCCCACCTGGCCGGCTGCCCGCACTGCTCCGAGTACCTCGCGCAGATGCGGGTGACCATCGACGCGCTCGGGCGGGTCGAGGTCGACGAGCTGACGGACGACGCGCTCGACGAGCTCGTCGGCCTCTACCGGGCCTGGAGGGCCGAGGCGTGACCCTGAACGAGAAGCAGGAGGAGCTCTGCCGGCAGACCACGTGGGACTTCAGCGACCTGCGGGCGCTGTTCGTCAACTGCACGCTGAAGCGGAGCCCCGAGCCCTCGCACACGCAGGGCCTCATGGACGTCTCCATGGAGATCCTGCGGCGGCAGGGCGTCACCGTGGAGCAGGTGCGGGCGATCGACCACGACATCGCCACCGGGGTGTGGCCGGACATGACCGAGCACGGGTGGGAGCGCGACGAGTGGCCGGCGCTCTTCGAGCAGGTCATGGCGGCCGACATCCTCGTCCTGTGCACGCCCATCTGGCTCGGGGAGAAGTCCTCGGTCTGCACGCAGGTGATCGAGCGCCTCTACGGCAACTCGCACCTGCTCAACGACGCCGGTCAGTACGCCTACTACGGCCGGGTGGCGGGCTGCCTCGTCACCGGCAACGAGGACGGCGTGAAGCACTGCGCGATGAACATCCTCTACTCCTTGCAGCACCTCGGCTACGTGATCCCACCGCAGGCCGACGCCGGGTGGATCGGCGAAGCGGGCCCCGGCCCCTCGTACCTCGACCCGGGCTCCGGCGGGCCGGAGAACGACTTCACCAACCGCAACACCACGTTCATGACGTGGAACCTCCTGCACGTGGCCCGGATGCTGAAGGACGCCGGCGGCCTGCCCGCCCACGGCAACCAGCGCAGCGAGTGGGACGCCGGCTGCCGCTTCGACTTCCCGAACCCGGAGCACCGGTGAGGTGGCCGACGACGAGGTGACCTGGGTCGAGCTCGACCTGCCCGCCCTGGACGTCGGCCGGGTCACGACCGTCGTCGCCGGTGGCCGGGCCCTCTGCGTGATCCGGACCGAGGACGGCTGGGGCGTCCTCGACAACCGGTGCCCGCACCAGGGCGGCCCCCTCGGCGACGGCCAGCTCGAGGGCGGCTACGTGATCTGCCCGTGGCACGCGTACGAGTACGACCCGCTCACCGGGACACCGCCCCCCGGGTTCAAGGACGCGGCCGTGGCCTACCCCACCCGGAGGGCCGCGTCGGGGTCGCTGGAGGTCGCCCTGCCGACGGTCGAGGTGCGCCCGACCCTCATGGACCAGCTCGTCGACGTGCTGTGCGACTGGGGCCTGGAGGCCGCGTTCGGGATGGTCGGCCACTCGAACCTCGGCCTGGCCGACGCCCTGCGCCGCGCCACCGAGGACGACCGGCTGACGTACGTCGGCATCCGCCACGAGGGCGCGGCCGCGTTCGCGGCCAGCGGCTACGCCAAGCTCACGGGCCAGCCCGCCGCGTGCTTCTCCATCGCCGGGCCCGGTGCCACCAACCTGATGACCGGCCTCTGGGACGCCAAGGTCGACCGCGTGCCGATCCTCGCGCTCACCGGGCAGGTGCAGACCCAGGTGCTGGGCCCGGGCGCGTTCCAGGAGGTGCCGCTCGACCAGGCCTTCCAGCCGGTGGCCGAGTGGAGCCAGACCGTGCTGTCACCGGCCAACGCCACCGAGCTCGCCGCGCTGGCGATGAAGCACGCCATCGTGCAGCGCGACGTGGCCCACCTCATCTTCCCGGACCAGGTCCAGGAGCTCGACGGGCTCGAGGACCCGCCCGCCCGCCCCCGCGCCGGTCGGCTCGCGGCGTCGGCGATCGCGCCGCCGGAGGAGGAG
>DATFFY010000407.1:0-4023 GCA_035249805.1 Acidimicrobiales bacterium
ACCACGGCCCTCCGTCGACGCGGTACCAGGCCGCGGTCGACACCCGCCCGCCGACCGGGACGGGCCGGTAGACGACGGCCTCCACCGGCACGAGCCCGGACACCGTCGTCCCCGGGACCGGGCCGATCAGCCCGGCCCCGAGCCCGGCGCCGTGCGCCACGCCGAACAGCTGCTGCACCGTGCTGGTCCGGCCGGTCGCCTCGTCCGTGATCTCCAGCGAGAGCGTGTGCGCCCCGTCGCCCAGGGCGCTGGTGTCGAGCCGCGCGAGGTGCCGGCCCGGGGCGGTCGGATCGGGGACCGAGGAGCGCGCCGCGCCCCCGTCGACCCGCCACACGTGGCGCACGCCGGTGGCGCTGCCGTCGCCCCGGCGAGCGGTGAGCTGCACGGTGACGACCCCGTCGACCGGGCTGGAGAGCCCGGCGATCACGCCCACGGGAGTGTTGCGGGGCCGCACCGACCGGCTGCTCGACGCGGTCATGCCGTCGGCATCGGTGGCCGACAGCGTCAGGGAGGTGGTGCCGTCGGGGACCGTGCTCGAGTCCCACGTGCCGACGTAGCGACCGAGGGCCGCGTCGTAGGCGAGCGGCATGGCGGCGGCCCCGGTCGGGGTCGCGGTCACCATCAGGCCACCGGCTGCCGTCTGGGGATCCGCCGCGGTGACCTCGATCGGGACGGGGCCGGTGACGTACGGGCTCCCCGTCGCGGGCGCGTGCACCGACAGCGTCGGTCGGTTGGCCGAGCTCACGTACCAGCTCGCCGATCGGGTGCGCCCCTGCGGGTCCGTCGCGTTGACGCGGAGGTTGTGCGAGCCGTCGTACCAGGCCGTGCTGTGCAAGGTGGCGCGGTGCTCGCCGGACGCGGCGTCGTAGGCCATCGCCACGCCGACGCCGGCGTCCACCTGCAGCAGGACGGTGGCCCCGGGGACGAGGAGGTCGCCTGGGTGCGCCACCTTCACCGCCACCTCGACGGCGCCGCCCACGGTGGCGGACGCCGCCGGTCGCAGTGGCGTGACGGACAGCGGGTTCGATGCGTACACCGTGCGGGTCACCGAGCGGGCCCGCCCGAGTGCGTCGGTGACGGTGGCCCGGAGGTCGAGGTAGCCGTCGGGCCACTCCCGCGTCTGGATCGTCACCCGGTGCTCCCCTGATGCCTCGTCGAGGACCATCGGGACGGGCGGACCGCTGGTGCCGACGTCCAGCGTGACGTCGACCGGTCCTCCGGACGGCGTCCCGGCCCGCACGGCCACCAGAGTGGGCCCGGACGCGGTCCCGTAGCCGGCCGGGCTCACGAACGTCAGCGTCGGCGAGTTGACGAAGTCGAGGCGGACGGTGCCGTACCACGAGCTCCCCCAGGCGTTCTTCGCCGTCACCCGGACGTAGCGCGACCCGTCGGTCCAGTCCGCCGTCGGGAGGACGGTCCCGAACATGCCGGTCGCGTCGTCGAAGGCCATCGGCAGCGGGGGGCCGTCGTCGACCGAGGCGACCACGGTCGCGTTCCGGGCGGGGCCGGTCGGCATGGTGACCCTGGCGAGGAGCGGGACGTCGCCGCTCACGTCCGCGCCGTACGTGGGCGAGACGATCGAGACGATGTACGGGTTCGAGGCGTAGGCGTACTTCTGGACCACCGTGGAGCGCCCCGCCGGGGTCGTCACCTTGATGTGGAGGTGGTGCGCGCCGTCGGGCCACGCGGTGCTGTCGAGCTCCACCCGGTGCTGCCCCGAGGTCGGGTCGAACACGAGCGGGACGACGGGGCCGGCACCGTCGAGGGTCAGGGACACCGTGAGGTCGGCGGGGGACGTGCCCCACGGGTCCGACGCGACCACGGCCACCGCAACCGTGCCCTGGAAGGTCGACGACGTCGGCGCCACGACCTTGAGCGTGGGGGCCTTGCTCACCGTGAGGTACGTGGCGGCCGTGTCCGTCCGGCCGTCCGGATCGGTCACGGTCAGGTCCGCGGTGACCGACCCCTCCGGCCACGTGGTCGTGTCGAGGGCGGGCGCGGTGTGCGCGGTCCCGTCCCACGTCAGGTCCCATGCGCCCTTCTCGCGGGCGTCGAGGCGCACGGTCAGGGCGCTCGCCGGGTGGAGGGGGGACGAGGCCGTCGCCGTGAAGGACATCGGGTTCGCGACCGTGCGGGTGACCAGTGAGGCCGATGGCCGGTTGCGGACCGTCACCATCCGGGTGGCCGAGCCGACCCGGCCGTCCGGATCCCGCACCTCGATGCGGAGGTTCGTGGAGCCCTCGGGATCGTCGATCGCGTCCCAGATGCCGGCGAACACGCCGTCCGCGCCGAGCACCAGGGGCCCCGAGGAGGTGCCGGCCGCCCAGGTGGCGACGAGGTGCTCGGCGTCGAACAACGGCGAGGTGGCCGACAGCCGGATGGGCACCTGACCGCCGACGTCCGCGTACCAGGCAGGGGCGGCGACCGTGACGGCCGGTGGGTTCGTCACCGTCACGTCGGTCGTGGCGCTCGTGGTGCGACCGACGGTGTCCGTGGCCCGCACCTCGACGGTGGCCACGCCGTCGAGGACGGTCGTCGACGCCCACGTGCCGAGGAACCGGTCGGCCACGGCGTCGTAGGCCAGCGGGAGCGCGACCGTGCCGGTGCGGGTCGGCACCACCGCCGCGACGGTGAGCCCCTCGAGCGGCTCGGTGGCGTGGCGCACCCCGATGCGGAAGGGCACGTCCCCGCGGACGGTCCCGGCCATGGGGGCCTCGACGAACAGGCGGGGGCCGTTGCGGACGACGACCTCGGTCGTCGCGGTCGCGACCGTGTCACCGCCGGCCGCGACGACCTCGGCGGTGAGCGCGTAGGTGCCGTCCGCGCCGAGCGCGGTGTCCCACGGCCAGGTGGAGGTGTCCCCCGCCGGGTCCGGCGATGCGGCCGCCCATGCCCCGCCACCGACGCGCACCCGCACCGACTGGCCGTCGAGCAGGGTGCCGGTGCGCACGGTCAACGGCACGAGGCCGCCCACGACGTGGTGGCGGGCCGGGCTGACGACCTGGACGCCGGGCAGGGCGAGCCCGATGGCGTCGTCGACGCGCACCAGCGGCTCGGCCGTCGGATCGCGGTCGCCCGTCCAGGAGCCCTGGCCCCAGCAGTCGTGGTCTGCGCCCGCGGCCGTCCCGTCCGGGCACTCGCCGTGGGTCCGGAGGGTGGCGACGACCTCGGCCGGCGATGCGGCAACGCCGGACGCGATGACGACGGCGGCGGCGCCGGCGACCGCGGGCGCCGCCATGCTCGTGCCGCTCGCGACGCGCTCGCCTCCGCCCTTCGCGCTCGAGGTCACGTTCACGCCGGGCGCGGTCAGCTCGACCGTCGAGCCGTGGTTCGTGAAGGACGCCATCGAGTCGGTGCGGTCGTCGAGGGCCGAGACGGTGATGAGCTCGGGGTAGCTCGCCGGGACGAAGCCCTTCGCGTCCGCGCTCGAGTTCCCGGCCGCCGCCACCACGGTGACGCCCGCGGCGACGAGGTCGCAGACGGCCTGGCGCAGCACGCCGGCGGTGCACGACGAGCCCGGGCTGCCGTAGGTGCCGAGGCTCATGTTGACGACCTGCACGTCGTTGTCGGGGTCGGCGTCGGTGGCCAGCGCGCGCACGTGGTCGAGGCCGCAGGCGACCTCGGCGAACGTCCCGCTGCCCCCGTCGTCCAGGACCTTCACCGGGACGAGCCGCGCCCCCGGGCCCACGCCGAGGACGCCGCTGCCATCGGCCGCGGCGGCGACCGTCCCCCCGACGTGGGTGCCGTGGTAGTGGTCGTCGTCGTAGCTGCCCGTGCCCGTGCAGTCGACGCCGAGGTCGGCGTCGAGGTTGGCCACGAGGTCGGGGTGGTCGAGGTCGATGCCCGTGTCGACGATCGCCACGCGCACGACGCGCCCGGCACCGGGCCCGCCATCGAAGCCGGCGGCGTGGGCGGCGGGGGCGTGGATGCGGGCGACGTTGGCCGGCACCTCCCCCACCGCCCGCACCACCCGGTCGTCCTCGACCCCGGCGACTGCGGGGTGGGCGGCGAGGCGGGCGCGCA